>JBDKGX010000094.1:0-9297 GCA_039797965.1 Pseudomonadota bacterium | reverse complement strand
ATAGTAAAGGTCACAGTACCGGATAATGGTTTTTTGTCAGTACCTTTCTGCACACAAGGTACTTCCCAACGATCTGCAACATGTAGACCGTTGTAATTAGCCTTAGCTTGTACCGTAAAACCCTCCTCTAATGATCCCTCAGTCTTTAATACCACAGGATTGGATAAAGTAGCACTTAAGGTATAAGTGTAACGCTCACAGCCTAGTAATACTCTGATACGATCATCTTTACTAAAAGTAGCGGTTTGCCCATTGATTTTACTATTTAATACACTTTGAAATTTATCTTGGATAGCATCTGCAAAAGCCATATTATACAGCATTAAAAGTCCTAACATTAAACTGATTCGTGATTTCATACAGCCTCTCCTATAAAAGTTCTTGGATTAAAACTAGCTCCTACAGCTAAAATCCTAGCAAGAAACTTTCATAAAAAAACTGCTCTATTTTTTAGTGATCAGGCTTCGTAACCATAACATTTTGTCTCTATTACTTAGTACTTATTTTTCTGCTATATAGCATTAATGAGTGTAGAGGGATGACATATATGGCAATGGAACAAAATGAACTAGCCTCAGAACCAAAACAGGCAACGGCTTTTTTAGTACTTCATTATTTACAGCAAGAAGCTTACTGGGCAGATATTTATAGTTTTATTCTCAGTCGAGGCTATCAAAAAGCGGCTAATTTAGAAGAAGAACTCCAAATGAAACGAGCTTTGACTGATCATGACACTTGTATTATGGCTATGCTGATTTACCTCCACTATAGCCTCGCCAAAGAAACTCACACAGTGAGTTCATTAGCTAAAGCAATGGACAACTCCAGTCTAAAGGCTAGAAAAGCACGAGAACGAAAAATATTAAGAGTCCTTAAAATGATCGCAGGTTATCAACTGATCGACTTTTACCGTGATACTCACAAAGGGGATAGAGAATGTATTCGTATTGAGGCTAATGATTTACTAATAGAATTTTTAGAAAACCATTTTTTCAAATAAAAGGAGTGAAATGATGCGATATTATTTAAAAATAGGGAGTGCTGTATTAATGGCTGCCTTAATAACTCTATCCGCTAGTGCCTATGCGGGAGTTGATACAGATAGCTTAAAAGAGTACTTAGAAAAAACCTTAAAACAATAATTAATTTTGCTATCCCAACTTAACCGTGGTTGGGATAGTTAAACCCTCACATTTATGCCTTCTTTAAAGTACTCGCTAAATCAGGGTACTTTAATGTTATATCTAACTCTTTAAGTACTTTGTCATTCCGAATCCGTCTGGAATCTTGTAAATACGAAATCATCCCTGCACTGAGTACTTGTTTAGCCTCAGCTAAACTAATTTGTGGGGGTCGGGGTAAACCTGCGTAATCGGCTATTTGATTAAAGTACTCGGTCATGGTGGAGGGATTGCCATCGGTCGTGTTGTAAATCGCACCTTTGGGGGCTTTTTCCATCGCCACTTTAGCAATCATGGCTAAATCATCGGCGTGAATGCGATTCGTCCATGGTGCTTCCTCGGCTCGTACTACGGGTTCGCCACGTTTTAAACGTTCTAAGGGCAATCGATCTAGTGAATAAATGCCTGGCACTCGTAAAATCACGCCATCGCCTTGATATTTTTCCATCCATGCCTGTAATCCTTGCTCGGCATCAAGACGACGAATAGAGCGGTCATTAGATGGCTCAAGAGGAGTACTTTCATCAATCCATGCGCCATGAGAGTTGCCATACACTCCCGTCGTACTGATGAGTACTATACGCCGTGGTGCGGATTGCACCGCTAATAAAAACCGTCGCAACCGACTATCCACCCACCCCGTATTAGGAGGCGGTACAAACCAGAATATATCGCGCCCATCAAACGCATTACGCGGAAAAAAGCTGCCGTCATCCATATCGCCTTGGCGCATTTCAATACCTTGGGCTTGACCGAGTGCAACCGACTCTGCCCCCCTCACCCAGCCTATAGCCGCTTTGCCTTCATTTTGATATAAGCGAGCGACACGGCGACCGATATCGCCACAACCCATAATCCAAATCGCTTGATCGAGTACTGACATGACTACAACCTCTTTAATCCTTGACGGTGGACTCACCACTGATATTCCAGTGGGAAAAACTAAACGTATTAAACATGATAAGGGCGCAGTATTGCTTTGCAATGTAAATGGTACTTTTTACGCCGTGGATGATCGTTGTACCCATGAGGATGTTTCATTGTATTTGGGCTGTTTAAAAGGCGAGCGGGTACATTGTTCATTACACGGGGGCGAATTTTGCGTGAAAACAGGAGCACCATTAAGAGAGCCAGCGGAAGTGGGGTTGAAGACTTATGAGGTGCGGATTGAGGAGGGAAGGATTAGAGTCCTTGTTTGCTAAACACGATAAATTAATAAATACTTCTATTAGATATGTTAAGTACTTAAACTTAACATGATAGGCTTTAATTGTTATAAAAGTAATTGCTGAAATTATTATGTTGCTATGTACTTATTCATTATTACTCCCCTAGTTGTTAAACCCCATAAGTAAAAATGCTACCAAAATTTCCCTGTTTCAACAGATTATGTGATGCCGAACTAATACAAACAGAAGAACTAGTATGGCAAGGGCCGTTTTCACTACCAAAATACAATCATTTTAATGGATTAACTGTAGTTCCAAATAACGCTGGCATCTATCTATTCACATTCGATTATGGTGATGGTTATATCATACGTAGTGTTGGAGAAAGTAACTCATTTAAACGTAGAATGACCGAACATATCCGGGAGTATAAAAAAGGAAATTATACTGTACTCAATGTAAAAGCTGCACAAATTGGTATACGTCAAGAAATTTGGCACGGCTGGTCTTATGCTAAAATGAATCCAGAGCAGTTTATTGAAAATAAATCCTATAAGCTGCTGATGAAGAGTTGGCATCCTATAGATTATTCATAGCTGAAATTCTGGATAAAAGAAAAAGGCAAAGAATAGAGTTTGCTATAATGCAAAATATTTATGCGGCACAGCAACCTTGGTCTGACATAGTAGATAGAGGCATGTTCTTAACAGGTAGGTTTAATAAGGAAATCCCCTTAAATATTCACAATCAGTGCCAGTATAAAATATATGGTTTAGATGATTTTTTAGAGATATAACACTCTTGAAAGGATAGAATTATGAAAAAACCTAAAAATTGCTCTTTAAAAACGAGTAATGAAACTACTACTTATGCTGATAAAATACTCATTAACCACTCGGATATGATCCTCTCCATCTCAGAAGATAGCTTTACTTCTTTCTTAAAAAACTCACCTTTGAAGACGGTTCAACTTACTATCAGCCGCAATAAAGACACACCTAGAAATATCGAAATATCATCGGTTTAATCCGGCAACCCTGAACGCAACCACTCCCGATCATACCACCACTGCCCTTCTACAATCGCTTCCAGTACTTGCCCTAATCTCGGCAAAAATACTGCTGGCTCTAACAATTGCAAACGATTCATCCACAAATTCATTTGGGCTTGGCTTTGAACTTGGCTGTGACGCTCTGCTACTTTGCCCAACATCGCGGAAGTCAAAAACATCATACTCTCACGCTTTTCACCTTCTAAGCGCACATCCGCCAAATAATGCGCTACTGCTGCCGCAATGGCTGCGCCATCCGCTTTTTCAGGGGTGGCATCAATCAAATGATTCAACATCAAAATCGATAAAGCGGGGTCAATCGGATACGTCACCGCCAACCAAATCCCATTCCCCAAGGCTGGCACTGACGCAGGTAACTCCACCCGATACAATACATCACACGCCTTCACCGCCGTTTCCCACGCCTCCACCTGCAATGCCAACTTAAACGCATCACGACTCAAACCCCATGCCGCATGCTGCATTCCTGCTTCATTGATTTCCAGCATGATCTCAGCTATTTCTAAGTGTAATTCAGCACGAGTCAGAGGATCACAATCCGAGCGTAATTGCATTAATTGTTGCTCACGTTTAGCAAGTGCTTGATGAAGTACTTGACGTGACTCTTGAGCAGAAGAAAAACCTAGGGGGCTATTTTGATCGGTGGTAGGCATAATGGTTTTGGATTAAATACTAAAAAGCCCAGTATAGCGCTCTACTATTACCTCGCAATATCCATCACAGTAGAGCCCAATAGTTTCAAGGTTGTGCCATCAGCAAAATTTGTTCGGGCACCACATCATCCGTTTCTTCGACCGTCATCACAAATTTATAAGGCTCTTTCACAATCACACTCGACTTGAGTGGAATATAATTCTCGCTCTGCCATTGTGAAGCATATAACTTTCCTAGATTGACTGGCTGTCCTTGCCCCTGTGTGTCATATCCCCACACTTGGTAAAAAGCACCTGTAGCGGGTTGTGGTAACTGTTTAATATGCAACATACCTCGCTGTTGAACATTCGCCCACACTAAAGCCCCCTCAATATTTTTCACTTGCGGGTTCAGGGTACGCAATAAGTTGACCGTTTTACTATCTGGAACTTGTTGTAATGATTTGAATTTTAACATAGCCTCTGTCTGATCGACGGGAATTAAACGCTCACCAAACCAATACCATCCTGCCCCCATCAACACAATGACCGTCAATAATGCCCAGAGCCAATTTTGCCGTTTACCTTCCATCATTAATACCTTGCCATTAACACTATGCTTGCAATCAACCACTCTCTTTTGTCCCTAACTTAATTGCGAGTATAGAGTTTTAATGTCAGTCACGCGCTAATATGCGCTAAAATACCGCAAAACCCCATTACCACGAGAGCATCATGACTGAGAGTTTTATCCCTGGCAAAGACGCCGCATTGGAAATATCCATTGAGCGCATGCAGCAACGCCTAACCGAGTTAGGGTTTCATATCGAGGAACATCAATGGCTCAATCCCGTTGCCAATGTGTGGTCTGTGCATATTCGTGATCGTGACTGCCCCTTGCTATTTACTAATGGTAAAGGAGCTAGTCGCCTCGCTGCATTAGCTAGTGCTTTAGGTGAGTTTTTAGAGCGCTTGAGCTGTAATTACTTTTGGGCAGATTACTACTTGGGCGATAAGATTGCGAATGCAACTTTTGTCCACTACCCCTCCGAACGCTGGTTTGATCTCAATGCAGACGGAGAATGGCCAGAAGATTTACTCACCCCCGAATTGGTCGAATTTTATAATCCGCAAGGCAATTTAGAATTATACGACCTAGTAGATATTAACTCTGGCAATGATGAACGTGGTGTGTGCGCCCTACCCTATCAACGCCAACGGGATCATCAAACCATCTGGTTCCCCGTTAATATTATCGGCAATCTGTACGTCAGTAATGGCATGTCCGCCGGTAATACGCCTGCTGAAGCACGAGTTCAAGCCTTATCCGAGATTTTAGAGCGCTATATTAAATTCAAAATTATTGGTGAGGGTTTATGTCTGCCAGATGTACCTGAGGAGGTGATTGCCCGTTATCCAAAAATCCAAGAGGGCGTCGAGGCTTTACGTGAGGCAGGCTTTGGTATTGTAGTAAAAGACGCGTCACTAGGTGGACGTTATCCGGTCATGAATGTGACGTTACTCAATCCCCATGATCAAGGTTGTTATGCGAGTTTTGGTGCTCATCCACGTTTTGAAGTGGCACTGGAACGTGCTCTAACTGAACTACTCCAAGGTCGTGCTTTGGATAAACTAGCAGGCTTTGCCGAACCCGGTTTTAATCTCGAAGAAATAGCTCATCCGCATAATCTAGAAACGCACTTTATTGATTCGAGTGGGATTATTCATTGGGACTTCTTGAGTTATAAGTCTGATTACATTTTTGCGGATTGGGATTTTACGGGTACCACAGAAGAAGAATTTAAGTACTTATGTGATCTAATACATGATGAAGATTGCGATATTTACATTATGGATTACGATCATTTAGGCATGTATGGCTGCCGAATTTTAGTGCCCTCTATGTCCGAGATTTATCCACCTGAAGACTTAGAATGGGATAATAACAATACGGGCAATCCGTTACGCGAGCCGATTTTAAGTCTGGCAGAACTCGAAGATGACGAATGTGGCGAGTTGTATGACGCCATTGAAGAGTTAGGCTTAGATGACATGCAACCCGTAGCGGCGTTGATTGGTTTAGCCCCCGAACCGGGTACTTTGTGGTCGGATATGCGGGTGGGTGAGTTAAAAACCTTATTAGCACTAGCCATTGAGGATGAAGAAGCAGCCTTAGAAGGCTGTGATTGGATTCGTCACTTTGAGCAATTAGATAGCGAACGCCGACGTGTCTATCGTTGTATTGAAGTACTCTTAGGTATGGACGACACCAGCCGTTATAGTAAGGGTATTGTGGGTTTATTTGGTCGGGAAACTGTGGCAAAAGCCGAAGCGTTGATTAATGGCACTATGCGTTTTTGGGATGTACCGTCACCCACTTTAGCGCTAAAGGACTGTGAAATGCATCAAAGCTTATTAGAAGCTTATGGCAAAATTCATCCTCAATTAGCTAATCTGAATAATTAGGTATTAAATGCCTTTGACTAAACTCAAAAGGTTGCTCTAGGCAACCTTTTAAGTAAAGTACTTAGGTCTTTAATCACTGTGCGAATTGTTTTTTGTAAATCTCAGAATAGCGCTTAGCATTCTCCATTCTATCCACCGTATTAGGATGCGTTGAGAGATAATCACCTACTTTTTCTAAACCCGTTAGCGGTGCTTTGTCCTTACTCTCCTTATCAGACACATTCTGATTTTCTAAACGATACATAATATGACTAAATGCAATAGGGTCAAGCTTAGCCTTGATCATTTTCTCAAACGCATATTGATCTGATTCAGATTCATGGCGACGTGAATAATGACTATCTAATAAAAAAGTCGGTAAGCCCACTAATAAACTATCTAGAGCTGAAACATCTCCTGCTACCAAAAGTACTCCTACTGAAATAGCCGAGGATTCAATTAACTGACGTAAGCTATGGCGATATTCCACATGACCCATTTCATGTAATAGTACTGAGTCTAACTCATCTTGGCTTTTAACTAAGTTGATAAAGCCATCAGTTACGACAATTTCACCAGAAGGTAATGCAAACGCATTAGCTATACCGGAGTCATTAGGTTTAATAGGTGGTTTAGATTTTTTGGGCTTTTCAGCAGAGTCTGTTTTATCTTGTTCGGATAAATCTATCTCTTCCAATAAGCTATTAATGTCCACATCGGGCATATAGCGAAACAATAATTTATATTGCTGATTACCCTCTTGTAGAGGCACCAATTTAGTCTGAAAGTGTTGTTGAATTTCAGCCTGTTTAGCGGCTGATAACTGACTAGGCTCAAACAAAGCCTCATCTAAGGTTTCCATCGCGCCATCCGCTAACCATTGATTAGTTTTTGCAGGTAACGCGTAGGCGATTTTTTCACTCATCCACGGCAAACCATATTGGAAGGTTCCCCACACAATAGCGAGTGTGGCAATTAAAGCCACACCAATCCAACGCCAACGTGACTCTAAGATATGTAATACGTGGCTACGGCCATCCTCGTGATCAATAGCCTCTAACCATTGATCTACCGTATCATTCGCCGTTGTTTCAAACAAAGCCCCTTCTGGAAAGGTAATTTTACGAGGGATATTTCCCACTCGATCACTGATATCTAAAGTACTCGCAGCACCTGTAGTAGGCGGATTCGTTCCTACCGTCAAAATATAGCGATCATGTTTAAACACTAGCTCAGCCTCCTGACGAGCTGAACTATGAGGAGCATACCAAAATCCGCGCATTACAGACCCAACCCTGAGCTAACTTCTAAATCAAAAACATCGCCAATTTGATCACCTAAAGAGGATTGCTCGGCTTGACGTTGGCTCACATACTGATCCAATGAACCTGTTATTTCACCCCATAAAGTGTGAGCCTCATAGCGAGCTAAACGCACTTTATTCCAAGGATGTGCCAAACCTAAAGTCACAATCAGCAACAATAAATTTAGCAAATAAATACCCCACAACGCTAAAAAACTCGTATTAGCTTGAAAGTGTAATACTGTATCTAATTGTGTACTGTTATAAGTATAATTACGAATTTTAGCTCGAACAAAAGCCAATAAAAATAAGCCCACTAATAAACTTAACAAGTAAATGGGTATAATAAATACTGACAATAGCATTAGTAAAGTAATCAGCATCCCTCCCACTACCTCTTCTGAGCTAAAGTCAAAATCACTAACAGTAAGCCCCATAAAACCAAACACTATGCCTAACACTACTAAACCAATCAGAAACGCAATTAAAAAGGCTTGAATATATACCCAATAAAAATAACGTGACTGTATGGTAGTACTAAATACTCCTTGCCCATACAAAGAGGCATTAATAAAAAATGCAGCAAACAGCTTTTGCATATAAGGAATAACCAAATAAAGCCCTATAAACAATATTACGAACATCAGCCCTACTATCAGTTTACCTATCTCAGTACTAAAATAAGGTACTGTTTGGGTCATGTTAAACACACCAAAACCAATGACACCCAATATCAAAGCAAACAAAACAGGCACTAGTATCATAATATAATAAGCCCTACCGACTTTACCTTTGAAATCAAAGCGTACATTTCGATAGCTACTCATTCGCGCATTAAAGCGTAACCCACTGACAATCGCCCAAGGCGATAATAAAAATATAACCACTAACAGTAATGAACCAATATCAGGTGCAAACTGTGTAGTAAGTACTACGATTAAACCTAATACTAAAGCTACTATTCGACCTTTTAGGATTTGCATAGGAGTAGCGTGATACTCAAAGCTTGCTTTATCAAACAAGGTATTACCATAAAAATAACGTTTAGTTCGCACAGTCGCCCAAGCAGAATAAATACCTAACGTAATAATGGATAATAAAATATTAACAATCCAAATTTTAAAGTACTCGGTACCTGTACCTGTAAATTGAAAAGGAATGGTTTGCTCCATCGCCCCTACCTGTATTGAGGTATCAGTCTGGGTCACGGGAGCTTTATCTAAACTAAGGGGGATATCAGTCATATAGTGTGGCCTATCATTAACACCTGTACAGTTTAAAGCAGAATCAGGTCTATGCTTGACCCACCTTACTGAAAAAGTGACGTAAAATTTTATGAAAGGGATGCAAGCCTCATTTAAGTACTTAGCGCACTTTAGCTGCATGATGTACTCAATATTGCGTACACTAGCCTTTTGGTTTAACTAGGAACAATTATGTTAGAGGTGGTGTATCAAGATGAGTACTTAGTGGCTATTAATAAACCTAGTGGTTT
>JBDKGX010000093.1:0-9329 GCA_039797965.1 Pseudomonadota bacterium | reverse complement strand
AAAAGCTGATTATTATAATTATTATTCAATAACACTATTCTTATCTGCTTTGATCATTTGTGATATTCCCTACGTGATTAAAATCATTGTACCAGCTATATTGGTTTGTCTTGAGACTTTATAGTTTTCTTTTTAGTTGACGTATACGTCAACTCTTCAGCCCTAAATACAGCAAAAATAAATTATTTAATTCAATTATTTTAAGTTTTTAACTTAAAAAATGCGTATGAATTGCACGGTTATATTGACGTTAACGTTAATAGATTCTAGTATTGGTCAACTATAGAAATTAGTGGATCTTAAGCAGAATGCCTAGTACTCAAAACAAATTATGGACGATCTCAGAATTAGCCAATGAACTAGGAATGACCACTCGTGCTATTCGTTTTTATGAAGATAAGGGATTACTCAATCCCCAACGGGTCGGCCCTAACCGTGTTTATAACTATCAAGATCGTGCCCGCCTGAAATTAGCCTTACGAGGTAAACGTTTAGGTTTTTCTTTAGATGAAATCCGTGAGTTCTTAGATTTGTATCAAGTAGATATGACTAAAGTTACTCAAATACAGTTTTTGCTCACTCGCGTGCAAGACAAAGCGGCACAACTACGCCGTCAACAAGAAGATTTGGCGGCTATGTTAAAAGAGTTAGAGCTAGTCGAGGCAGAGTGTCATCAACACCTGCAACATACTAAATTATAATTAAATGATTAAGTAATTAAGCAAATTCACCCTACGTTAGGAGCGTTTTATGAAACCAGTTGTTATTGCAGGCTATACACGCACGCCTTTTACTCTTGCTAAAAAAGGCGCTCTTAGTAAAGTTAGACCTGATGATCTAGCAGCGATAGCGGTTAAAGGTTTAATAGCAAATAGTGGTATTGATCCTAATAAAATCGAAGATTTAGCCTTAGGTTGTGCGTTTCCTGAAGGCGAGCAAGGGTTAAATATAGCTCGCTTGGTAGTACTGTTAGCCGGTTTACCTTTATCTATCGGTGGTGTCACCATTAATCGTTTTTGTGGTTCCTCTATGCAAGGGATCCACCAAGCCGCAGGTGCTATTCAAATGGGAGCTGGAGACGCTTTTATTTGTGCAGGGGTTGAGTCTATGACTCGTGTCAATATGGGCGGCTTTAATCCTTCTCCTAATCCTAAACTCTATGCCGACATGCCCGGTGCTTATATGAGTATGGGAATTACGGCTGAAAATCTTGCCAAACTTTACAATATCAGTCGCACTGAGCAAGAAGCATTTGCGGTAGCCAGCCATCAAAAAGCCTACGCGGCTCAACAAGCAGGTAAATTAGCAAATGAAATCGTTGCCGTAGGCAAAGTGACCGAAGATGGTTGTATCCGCCCTGATACCACGATGGAAACCTTAGCAGGTTTAAAACTAGCATTTGATGAAAACGGTACAGTCACAGCAGGAACCGCCTCGCCTTTAACAGATGGAGCGGCAGCCACTTTAGTCTGTAGTGAAGAGTTTGCCAGAGCAAATGGATTAGACATTTTAGCGCGGATTCGCAGTATTGCGATTTCAGGTTGTGCGCCGGATATTATGGGAATTGGCCCCGTACTTTCCACTCAAAAAGCCCTACAACGCGCAGGTCTAACGGTTAATGATTTAGATATTATTGAACTAAATGAAGCCTTTGCCTCACAGTCTTTAGCTTGTATTCGTGAGCTAAACCTAGATATCAGCAAAATAAACTTAGATGGTGGCGCGATTGCATTAGGTCATCCCTTAGGTGCAACAGGCGCGCGTATTACAGGTAAAGCCGCGAGCCTCCTCAAACGTGAAGGCAAACAATTTGCTCTGGCGACGCAATGTATTGGTGGTGGTCAAGGAATTGCGACTATTTTGGAGGCTGTGTAAATGGAAATCCGTAAAGTGGCTGTCATTGGCGCGGGGGTAATGGGGGCGGGGATTGCCGCTCATATTGCCAATGCCCAAATTCCTGTAGTACTCCTCGATATTGTGCCCAACGGGGCGACTAATCGTAATATAGTGGCTGAGTCTGCCGTTGAGAAAATGCTTAAAGCTGACCCTGCACCCTTTATGAGTGCTCGCAATGCTAAATTGATCACAACGGGCAATATTGAAGATCACATGGATCTGCTGGCTGATTGTGATTGGATTATTGAAGCGGTTATTGAGCGCTTAGATATTAAGCAAAACCTTTATCAAAAAATTGATGCAGTACGCCGTACGGACGCTATTGTATCGTCCAATACTTCTACTATTCCCTTGCATGATTTAGTGGCAGGTCGCCCCGATAGTTTTGCTGAGTACTTTTTAATTACTCACTTCTTTAACCCTCCCCGTTATATGCGCCTATTAGAGGTGACAGGAGGCGCAAAAACTAAACCTGAAGTACTCCGTACTATTAGCCAATTTGCAGAGGTGCGGTTGGGTAAAGGGGTAGTACCTTGTAAAGATACACCGGGCTTTATTGCTAATCGTATTGGTATTTACTGGATTCAAACCGCGATTTTAGAAGCTGTTCAATTAGGGTTGACGGTAGAAGAAGCGGATGCGGTGGGCAGTAAACCTATGGGCATTCCTAAAACGGGGGTGTTTGGGTTATCTGACTTGGTAGGTATTGATCTGATGCCCCATTTGATGGAGAGCCTCAAGCGCACTCTCCCCGCCCATGATGCCTTCCATGCTAAAGCGATTATTCCTGATTTCATCCATAGCATGATTAAAGACGGTTACACCGGACGCAAAGGCAAGGGTGGTTTCTATCGGATTAATCGTGCAGGTGGGCAAAAGGTTAAAGAGTCGCTTAATCTCAAAACCGGTCAATATGCTCCCTCGGTTGAAGCGAATTTAGAAAGCCTTAAAGAGTCCAGAGCAGGCTTAGCAAGTTTGGTAACTCATCCCGATAAAGGCGGACAATACGCATGGCAAGTACTCTCTCAAGTATTATCCTATGCGGCCTCATTAGTACCTGAAGTTGCTGATCAAATTCCGGCGGTCGATGAGGCGATGCGCCTAGGCTATAACTGGAAATTTGGTCCTTTTGAGTTGATAGATCAACTGGGGGCGAAAAACTTTGCTGAGCGTTTGAAAGCACAAGGGCAAACCGTACCTAATTTAGTGCAATTGGCCGCCGAGAGGGGTGGTTTCTATCGTGTTGAACAAGGAAAACTAGAGTACTTGAATACAGACGGTACTTATCAAACCTTGCCACGCGCAGCAGGTGTATTACTGCTGTCTGATATTAAATTGCGTTCTAAACCCGTTTTAAAAAATGGTTCGGCCAGTGTTTGGGATATTGGGGATGGAGTACTTTGCCTAGAGTTTACTAGCAAGATGAACTCAATGGATCCGCAAATCATGGACATGATTGGCAAAACCATTGCACTGGTCAAGCGTAGCTATAAAGCGCTAGTGATTTATAACGAAGGCTCTAATTTCTCGGTGGGGGCGAATATTGGGCTATTACTCTTTGGTGCCAATATTGCCACGTGGGATCAGATCGAAGCGATGGTGAAGGGTGGTCAAGATACTTATAAAGCACTGAAATATGCCCCTTTCCCTGTAGTGGGCGCTCCTTCGGGGATGGCATTAGGCGGTGGATGTGAAGTACTACTCCATTGTGACGCCATTCAAGCCCATGCTGAAACCTATATGGGGTTAGTAGAAGTGGGGGTGGGGGTTATTCCGGGGTGGGGGGGCTGTAAAGAAATGCTCACTCGTTGGGTGACCCATAAGAAACGTCCAGGGGGCGCTCTGCCTGCGGTAGCTAAAGTATTTGAAATGATCAGTACTGCGACCGTAGCCAAATCGGCTCAAGAAGCTCAAGAACTACTGTTTTTACGGGCTAATGACCAAATCACCATGAATCGTGATCGTCTTTTAGCCGATGCTAAAGCACGGGCATTAGCCTTAGTTGAGGGCTATCAAGTTCCAGAACCTATTGAGCTTAACCTACCGGGCGCTACCGCTAAAGTCGCGATGCAAATGGCAGTGATGGATTTTCGCCAAATGGGTAAAGCAACGCCTCATGATGCAGTGGTGTCTTTGCAATTAGCTAAAGTACTCAGCGGGGGCGATACCGATATCACTGAAACCGTGACTGAGGACGAGCTATTAGAGCTAGAGCGTGATGCGTTTATGACCTTGGTGCGTAATGCAGATACCTTAGCCCGTATTGAGCACATGTTAGAAACCGGTAAGCCCTTAAGGAATTAAAATCATGCCTATTTATAAAGCACCCTTACGCGATTTACAGTTTGTCTATAAAGAGCTTTTTGATGCCGCTTCATTACAAACCCTCGCTGGTTTTGAAGAGGTTGATACCGCCCTGACGGATAGCATTTTAGAAGAGGCAGGACGATTTTGTGAAACTGTATTACATCCTTTAAATCAATCAGGGGATGAAGAAGGTTGTCATTTTAATAATGGCGAAGTCACAACCCCCAAAGGCTTTAAAGAAGCTTACCAAGCCTTTTGTGAGAATGGCTGGACAGCCGTTACCGCTGACCCTAACTATGGTGGGCAAGGCTTGCCAAAGACCTTAGGCATGATGGTGGAGGAGATGTTATGCAGCGCTAATATGTCTTTTGCTATGTATCCGGGGCTGACTGAGGGCGCACATAACGCTTTAGTCAAGTTTGGTACGGATGAACTCAAAAGTACTTACTTACCCAAAATGATCACAGGCGAATGGAGTGGGACGATGTGCCTGACGGAGCCGCACTGTGGTACGGATTTAGGGCTAGTACGAACCAAGGCAGTTCCCCAAGAGAATGGTACTTATAAAGTCACCGGTACTAAGATATTTATCTCGGCGGGTGAGCAGGATTTAACGAGTAATATTATTCACTTAGTGCTGGCTCGTACCCCTGATGCACCTGCGGGGATTAAAGGCATTAGCTTATTTATCGTACCTAAGTACTTGGTCAATAGTGAGGGTTCTTTAGGTGCTCGTAATGGCGTGAGCTGTGGTTCAATAGAACACAAAATGGGGATTAAAGCTTCCTCCACTTGTGTGATGAATTTTGATGAGTCAGAAGGCTATCTCGTCGGTACTTTAAACAAAGGTATGCAGGCAATGTTCCAAATGATGAATACCGCTCGTTTAGGGGTGGGGATTCAAGGTTTGGGATTAAGTGAGGTGTCGTATCAAAATGCGGTAGCGTATGCGCGGGATCGTTTGCAAGGGCGTGCTCTAAAAGCATCTTTCCAACCCGAAAAACCCGCTGACCCGTTGTTTGTACACCCTGATGTGCGCCGTATGTTATTGACGATGCGGGCTTATACCGAAGGTAATCGTGCTTTAGCGATTTGGGTGGCGCGTAAGTTAGACGAGTCAGTGCGTGCGACCGATCCTAAGCAAAAGCAAAGTGCCGATGATTTCGTAGCTTTAATGACTCCGATTGTTAAAGCCTTTATGACGGATTGTGCCAGTGATGTCGCAAACTTAGGTGTGCAAATTTATGGGGGTCATGGCTTTATTCGAGAGTGGGGGATGGAGCAGTTTGTACGCGATGCACGAATTACCCAAATTTACGAAGGCACTAATGGTATTCAAGCACTCGATTTAGTCGGGCGCAAAATGGCACAAAATACCGGACGCTTATTACGCCCGTTTTTCCATGAAGTTAGCGAGTACTTAGATCAAAAAGCCTCCGATAGTCATGATGAGTTGCAAATGATGATCGGTGGCTTGATGAAAGCATTTGGACGTTTACAGCAAGCTACGGGTTTCATTGCCCAACAAGGTTTGAAAGATCCTAATGAAGGTGCCGCAGCAGCTACAGACTACTTGCGTTTATTTGCATTAGTCGCGGTGGGGTATATGTGGCTTAGAATGGCTGAAGTGGCACTATCTAAACGCACTCAAGGTGAGACCGAGTTCTATCAAGCGAAACTGGATACGGCACAGTTTTATTTTGCACGGTTATTGCCACAAACCGGGGCTTTATTATCAGCTATTTTATCGGGTAGCAGTACTTTAATGCAGTTTAATCATGAGGCTTTTTAAGGAGTACTTTAAATGGATATCGTTGTTAAACCGCATTGTCATGAAGGTATTTTAACATTGACCCTCAGTCGTCCGGCTTTTTTAAATGCTCTGACGATGGAGATGGCTAGCCAATTAAAAGCGGAGCTATTAAAAGCGCAAGAAGATGAAGGCGTGCGCTGCATTGTAATCAAAGGGGATGCAGGGCACTTTATGGCGGGGGGCGATTTGGTGTACTTCGCCAGTACTTTAGCCCAACCAGAAGCCGAGCGTCATCAAACCGGTCTAGATGCCATTGCATTGGTACATGAAGCGATTACGTTAATTCGCTCGATTCGTAAACCTGTCTTAGCCTCAGCACAAGGAGCTGTAGCAGGGTTTGGCGTGAGCTTATTAGCCGCTTGCGACATTGCTATTGCGGGTGCAGATTTAAAGCTTACCTCCGCTTATTGCCAAATGGGCTTATCTCCCGATGGCGGTTTTACCTACTTTATGCCACGTATGGTTGGCGAGAAACGGGCTAAAGCCTTGACGTTGTTAAATGATGTTTACAATGCCGATCAAGCCTTAACGATGGGGCTGGTCAATTATGTAGTAGCTGTCGAGCAATTACCTGAAAGTACTTTGATGCTAGCACAACGTTTGGCTCAAGTACCACAACATGCTTTAGCTCAAGCTAAAGGTTTGATTAATCAGTCCAGTACTAGCACCTTGGAGCAGCAACTAAAAGCAGAACAAGAGAGTTTTGCAGGTTGTATGTTAACTCCCGATTTTGCTCAGCGAGTAACGGCGTTTGTGAATAAAAGGAAGTCATAATGAGTACTTTACAAGGTAAAACCCTGTTCATTACAGGGGGCAGTCGTGGGATTGGTTTGGCTATTGCATTAAAGGCAGCGTCTGAGGGGGCGAATATTGTCATCGCCGCCAAGACTACTGAAGAGCACCCTAAACTCCCCGGTACTATTTATAGTGCAGCAGAGGCTATCGAAAAAGCGGGTGGCAAAGCCCTAGCGCTGAAAGTAGATATTCGTAATGAGGATGAAATTGCAGCGGCTGTTGCTAAGACGGTAGAAACTTTTGGTGGCATTGATATTTTAATCAATAATGCCAGCGCTATTAATTTAACAGGTACTTTAGCAACCCCTATGAAGCGTTATGATCTGATGAATCAGGTCAATGCACGGGGTACTTTTGCGATGACACAAGCCTGTCTCCCTCACTTGCTGAAAGCCGAAAATCCACACGTGTTAATGCTCTCACCACCCTTAAATATGAGCCCTAAATGGTTTAAAGATCATGTGGCTTATACGATGGCTAAGTACGGTATGAGTATGTGTGTATTAGGGATGTCGGCTGAATTTGAGGGTAAAGTTGGGATTAATGCCCTATGGCCGCGCACAGTAATCTATACCGCAGCGATTCAAATGCTAGGCGATGCAGTGAAGCCAGAGTACTGCCGTAAACCTGAAATTTTAGCTGACGCGGCCAGTATCATTCTGAAAAGCGATGCCAAAACAACGACAGGTCATTTTTACATTGATGATGAAGTACTAGCGTCTGCAGGCATTACCAAGCTAGATCACTATGCAGTAGTACCGGGTAATCCATTATTGGGGGATATTTTCCTCGATTAATCAGTTTAACAACGTCGTAGGGTAATTAAGCATTATTAAAAAGCATAAGCACACCGTTAGCCTCGCTACCTTTGAGTAGCCACTTGCTTAATTACCCTACGTGCCTTGTTATCAATTACAGCACCACTAAGGCTGTTTAGTCACAACTCCCATAGTTAGCATTGTTGGTAAACGACAAAGTACTGTTAAATGTACTGATTTTCACCAATTACCCTGTTTTTAAAGTTTTGTGACTTATTGATAATTAAGCCTTTATACTAACAATCATTACAACGCTAAGGAGGACGCATCATGGAAAAAGTGTGGTTACAACATTATCCCACAGGTGTTCCGGCTGAAATCAATCCTGACGAATACAGTTCAATCGCTGATTTATTTAGACGTAGTGTTAAGCAATTTAACTCAGCGCCTGCCTTTAGTAATTTAGGCAGTACTTTGACTTATGAGCAAACCGATTTATTAACGCGGCAATTTGCGGCTTATCTCACTCAAGAGGCTAAATTAGTAGCCGGTGATCGTATCGCCATTATGATGCCCAATCTTTTGCAATATCCCGTTGCCTTATTGGGTGCATTACGCGCAGGCTTAGTCGTCGTTAATACCAATCCACTTTATACCGCTAATGAATTAGAGCATCAGCTAAAAGATTCAGGGGCTAAAGCGATTGTTATTGTGGCGAATTTTGCTCATGTATTAGAAAAAGTAGTGGCACGTACCTCAGTCAAAACCATTATTACCACCGAAGTAGGGGATTTAACAGGTACTATTAAATCAACGCTCATTAATCTAGTAGTGCGCTATGTTAAAAAAATGGTACCTGCTTATACATTGCCAAATGAAATTAAGTTTAAAAAAGTTCTAAAAATTGGTAATCAACATTTAGCGCGCTATCAAGATGCAGAACTAAATAATCAGGATGTCGCTTTCTTGCAATATACGGGGGGTACTACGGGGATAGCTAAAGGAGCAGTATTAACCCACCGTAATATGCTTTCTAATTTATTACAAGCTTCTAGCTGGACAGCTCATTTTTTAAAAGAAGGTAGAGAAATATTTATTACTGCTTTACCGCTTTATCACGTATTTGCGCTGACCGCTAATGCTTTATTTCCCATTAAAATTGGGGCACATAATATTTTAGTGACTAACCCACGGGATATAAAAGCCTTTTTAAAAGATTTAAAGCGCGAACCTTTTACGTTTATTAGTGGGGTCAATACGTTATTCAATTTGCTATTAAACTCCAAAGGGGTTGAAACGGTAGATTTCTCTCACCTAAAAGTAACGTTAGGCGGGGGTATGGCGGTACAAGAAGCGGTCGCTCAGCGTTGGAAGGAGTTAACGGGTGTTGTGTTATTAGAGGCGTATGGTTTAACTGAAACCTCACCTGCGGTCTGTATTAATCCAGTGGATTTGAAGCAATACAATGGCATGATTGGTTTACCGTTACCTTCTACAGAAGTCTCTGTACATGATTTAGAGGGTAATGAGTTGCCGATGGGGGAGGCAGGTGAGCTGTGGGTACGAGGGCCGCAAGTGATGAGAGAGTATTGGCAGCGTCCGGCTGAAACCGCCAAAGTACTCACGGAAGACGGTTGGTTAAAAACGGGAGATATTGCCGTTATTAATCAAGAAGGCTACGTCAAAATAGTAGATCGCCTGAAAGATATGGTGTTGGTCTCTGGTTTTAATGTTTACCCTAATGAAGTTGAAGATGCGCT
>JBDKGX010000092.1:0-9485 GCA_039797965.1 Pseudomonadota bacterium | reverse complement strand
TTCATTAACCACAATCGCCGCATCAATCTCCCCTTGTAGCAAAGCCCGTTGATAATCATAAGGCTCATGTGTCAAATGGATTTCTAATTGTGGCGCAACCTCTTGTAAACGCTCAATTAACGACGGCAAGCGATAAATACACATAGAGCTCGGCGCAAAAAGCCTCAGTACTCCAGTAGGTTTGGTATTAATCGTGTGTGCCTGTTGGTGAACTTCATCAATCAGGCGATGAAGCTGCTGCAAAAGCGGTAATAACTCCCGCCCTGCTGGACTCAATACAATCCCCCGCCCTACCGTCTCAAATAACTCAATACCTAAAGTACTTGATAACTCTTTGAGCTGTGCCGACACACTCGAGGGAGCTAGATATAGCTCTTCCGCAGCACGATTAACACTGCCTAATTCGACCACTTTGAGCAAACTTTGAATCTGGCGGGGGTGCATTGTGCAAAATCTCCGAATAATTTAGCCAAAATTATTCGCTTTTTATGCATAAGTCACGCTGTTATTCTGAACTTCTCGCGACCCTCTTGTTTCAATCAAAGGACACCACTCATGAAACTTTGCATCGGTTACAAAAACTATTCGTCTTGGTCATTACGCCCGTGGATTGCCTTAACAGTGAAAGGCATTCCTTTTGAGGAGCAATTTTTTGCTTACGCTCACGAGGGGCATTTAGAAGCCTTTGCAACAGAACACCATACCCCTGCTCAAGTGCCACAACTCATAGTGGGCAAACAAGTACTTTGGGACAGCTTAGCGATTTTAGAGTACTTGGCTGAAACCTATCCCGAAAAACATTTATGGCCTGAAGATAAAGGCTTAAGAGCCTTGGCTCGTAGTGCGGCGGCTGAAATGCATAGCGGTTTTCAAGCGATTCGTAATGAGTGCTCCATGAATTGCCGTCAAGAACGCCGTGTTCCTATGACACCTGAACTACAAGCTGCCCTCAAACGCTTGGCGGAGATTTGGGAGTTATTAGCAGCCTTCCCCAACAAACCTGCGGGCGAATTTTTAGCGGGTGAATTTGGGGCAGTGGATGCGATGTACGCCCCAGTCATGTGGCGAGTACGCAATTATGGACTCACTGTTTCGCCAGCCTTTGAGCGTTGGGCAAATGCGATGTACGCATTGCCTGCTATGCAAGAATGGCTAGCCAGCGCCAAAGCCGATCCTTATGTCATTGAAAAATATCATCAGGGTACTTTGCTAAACGAATAAGCAGATAAAAACCTACTCGATACAAAGTGTTGGGTAGGTTTGTCCCTTAGTGTACAGTGTGCATTTTATTGCTCCATCGAGGGAAGTATTTATGCGCCATTTATTGCTCATTAGCGCATTAGCACTGAGTGCGCTAACGATTACGACACCCAGCCAAGCCCGCACCGAAGTAGCTACCACTGCTACTTATCTAGTGAACGGTAATGGCGTACGTCTACGGGCTGAACCCAATGTATCTGCCCAAGAGTTGGGTAAATTATCGCTAGGGGCAGCCGTCACCCCCTTACAAAAAACCCCTAACCAAAGCACACTGAATGGCAAAACAGCACCGTGGTACCAAGTCAAAACCGATAAAGCGACGGGCTGGGTATTTGGCAGTTTTCTAGTACCTGCTACGAATTATACCGATGCAGCGTTAGAATTATTACGGACAAAGTTAAAAGCAGAATCAGTGCCCTATGCTGATGCCGTAGCGTTATATCAATTAGCCGATAAAGCCTTAGCTCAAACTAAAAGCCGTAATGCTAAAGGCGAATTAGAGTTAGCTAAACTACTAGCGCTACAACTGTCTTATAGCAGTATCCCCTCTGAACAAATGCAACAATCGCCTTATATAGACTGGTATAACCAACATGGCAAAATCAGCTTTGGGGACGACCCGTCAGGTCAATACTTAGTATCAGCCGATGCCTTTTGGAAATTAGCGGATCAATATAAAAAAGACCCGATTGGTGATGAAATAGCGTGGCAAGCCTCTCAACAACGTTTAGGCGGCGAGTGTGAGGGCTTTATTGGTTGCATGTCGATTGCTATGCAACGCACTGAGGGTGAGTACTTAAAACGCTTCCCTAAAGGTCGGTACGTCAAACCTGCTTTAGCCAATATTACAGAATTTCTAAAAGAAGCCGTGGCGGGTTGGAAAGCTCCAGAACAAGATACTAGAGATGTCGACTTAACTAAATGGGAAACTATTCTCCGTCCACAAGCAAAAAATCCGAACGCTCAAAAAGCACTAGGCTATTTAAAGCAATTACAAGCCCTTAAATAAATTAAAATTAATCAAGTACTAGGTACAATTAAATGAATACCTAGTACTTTACTAAAAATTTTTAATTTAAAACATTATTTTATCATTCTTATCCATAAGCACTTGAATCACTCTGTAAAAATTTCAGCTCTTTTTCTTTTTAAATAAAATGCGCCATTTAATTATTATACTAATAATAAGCTTATTAAACTGTACTAGTTGTAGCCAAACCACGTTGCGAGTTTCACCTACTGCAAAGTACTCCTTAATATGCCAAACTCAATTACAAGCTATGCAAAAAATATCGCTACGCTCTAACGACCCAACGCTAGGCTTTTGGCGTAACCAGTACTGTATTGCTGAGCTAGCTTGTCAACAACGTCATACTTTTGAAGATACCTTGTGGTGGGATACTGTTTTAGAGTTATTTATTCAGGCTTATGTTAAACATACTCGGCGCTGGCCTGATATAATAGCTCACTGCGAAAAACGCTCGCCTTTTAACCCCTTGCGAAACCTACTTTGTCAACGCGATATGGCTTACTATCATATTTATAAAGATTTACCCGATGCCTTAAATCAAGCTGGCTGTAGCACAAAAGCAGATTGGCAGAAACTAGAGGGCTATATTAACCACTGTATTCAACAAGTACATTACCCCCCACTGATTAGCCAATATATTCAAAATCGCGTCATCCACTACAGAAATGAGGTAAGAAATACCTGTATTACCAAAAACTCTTTAAACCATAACAATAAGCGTCTCAAATAAATTTTATAATCAATACAAGCTGAGTACTTAATCAAGGCAATTCGACTGATGTGTAGTAACTTTAATTTTAATGAAAAGTCCTAGGTGACAACTACGCCTTTCTATGCTTACAATCTTGGCAACTCTCGGGGTGCTTTTTAAGCTGAGACATCAACTGATGGACCCGTAGAACCTGATCCGGCTAATACCGGCGTAGGGAAGAGTAATAAGCGAGTCTACTACCTCACCCATACTTTCCTTGCGTCGTTATGCCCTTTTACCCCCAAAAGGATATACGACATGAATGCAACCCTCACGCCTAAACACTCGATTTTTCCCGCTCCCTTGGAAGCCAGTCACAAGGTTTATATTACTCACCCTACAAATCCTGCGATTCAAGTACCCATGCGTGAAGTCGCACTCACCGATGGCACTAGCATTACGTTATACGACACCTCTGGCGCCTACACTGACCCTAATTACTCCATTGATTTAACGAAGGGTTTACCTCCTTTAAGAAGTACTTGGTTTGATGAGCGCAACGACACCGAAACCTACTCATCCACCCTAAAGCCTAGTACTCGCCCCTTACGTCGTGCTAAATCTGGTCAATGTGTGACTCAATTGCACTACGCCCGTCAAGGCATTATCACACCTGAAATGGAGTTTATCGCCCTGCGCGAAAATCAACGTCGTGAAGCGTTGCAAAATGAATTTACTACCTCCGAACGCACCCAACGCTTAAAAGGCAATGCGTTAGGCGCCCATCTACAACCCATTACCGCCGAGTTTGTGCGGGATGAAATCGCTCGTGGTCGCGCCATTATTCCCGCCAATATTAATCATCCTGAACTCGAACCGATGATTATTGGGCGTAATTTTTTAGTGAAAGTGAATGCCAATATTGGTAATTCCGCACTAGGCTCTAGCATTGAAGAAGAAGTCGAAAAGTTAGTGTGGGCAACCCATTGGGGTGCAGATACGGTCATGGATTTATCCACTGGAAAAAACATTCACGAAACCCGTGAATTTATCCTGCGTAACTCCCCTGTACCAATTGGCACCGTGCCTTTGTATCAAGCCCTAGAAAAGGTCAATGGGGAGGCTGAAGACCTGACATGGGAGGTCTTTCGTGACACTCTAATTGAACAAGCCGAACAAGGCGTAGACTACTTCACCATTCATGCGGGCATTCGTTTGGCACATATTCCACTCACCGTGGATCGTGTTACAGGCATTGTCTCGCGTGGCGGCTCGATTATGGCAAAGTGGTGTATTGCCCATCACCAAGAGAGCTTTTTATATACCCATTTCCGTGATATTTGCGAGATTATGCGGGCTTATGATGTGAGCTTTTCATTAGGCGATGGTTTGCGCCCTGGTTGTCTTGCCGATGCTAATGATGCGGCACAATTTGCCGAATTAGAAACCTTAGGGGAACTGACTAAAATCGCATGGGACTACGATGTGCAAGTCATGATCGAAGGGCCTGGACATGTGCCTATGCACCTGATTCAAGCCAATATGGATAAGCAATTAGAATGCTGCCACGAAGCCCCCTTCTATACATTGGGGCCTTTAACGACAGACATCGCCCCCGGCTATGATCACATTACTAGCGGGATTGGCGCGGCTATGATTGGCTGGATGGGTTGCGCCATGCTGTGCTATGTCACCCCTAAAGAACATTTAGGTTTACCGAATCGTGATGATGTCAAAACCGGACTCATTGCCTACAAAATCGCCGCCCATGCGGCCGATGTAGCCAAAGGTCACGCGGGCGCACGCTATCGAGATGATGTGCTCAGTAAGGCACGCTTTGAGTTTCGTTGGGAAGATCAATTTAATTTGTCCCTAGACCCTGTAACCGCTAAAGCCTTCCACGATGAAACTTTGCCTAAACCTGCTGCTAAAGTCGCTCACTTTTGCTCTATGTGTGGTCCCAAATTTTGCTCCATGAAAATTACTCAAGAAGTGCGTGAGTATGCCCAAAACGGTATGGCGGAAAAATCGGTAGAGTTTCGAAATTTAGGCGCGAATGTTTATGTGCCGCAGGAGTAAGTACTATGCCTAGCATTGGGATTGCAGGGGCGGGCATTTTAGGACGAATACTCGCTTGGCGCTTAGTACAAGCGGGTTTTGAAGTTAGCCTGTTTGATAGTGACAGCAAACGTGGGAATCAGGGCGCAGTATGGACAGCGGCGGGGATGTTGACTCCGCACACAGAGCTAGAGGCTACCCCTTCAGTCTTTGCAATGGAACTGCGGGCTTTGCAGCGCTGGAGTACTTTGGTTGATTCATTATCGGGCTTAGTCACTTTAAATCGGGGTGGCTGTTTGGTACTGGCTCATCCCCAAGATACCGCCAGCCTCCATCAATTTAATCAAGTACTACAAAACCATGCTGCTCGCCCTTCTGCGCAAGCCGAGTACTTAGATTATCCCGCACTCAAAGCCCTACAACCCGAACTGGCTGAGCGTTTTCGCAAAGCCATTAGCTTTCCTCATGAGCAATGGGTAAATCCCCATGAGGTCATGCACGCTTTAGAAACCAAACTAGTCGAGGCGAGTGTACAATGGCACGAGTACTTACCTGCTACACACTTAAGTACTCATACCATTCACACTGCACACAGTACTCATACCTTTGATTGTGTGATTGATACGCGAGGCTTAGGCGCAACAGCGGATTGGCAAGGTTTGCGCGGCGTACGCGGTGAAGTGATTGAAGTACACGCCCCTGAAGTCCATTTGGATGGCTTAGTGCGTCTCTTGCATCCACGTTATGCGCTGTATATTGTGCCGCGCCCTCATCATCACTATGTGATTGGTGCGACACAAATTGAGAGTGAGGATCGGAGTCCCATTAGTGTGCGCTCGGCACTGGAATTATTAAGTACTGCTTATAGCCTTCACAGTGGCTTTGCTGAGGCACGTATTGTGGCAACTCGTACGAATTGCCGCCCCACGTTGCCTGATCATGCCCCACATATTCATACTGAAATCGGTTTAATTCGTGCTAATGGCTTGTATCGCCACGGCATTTTATTAAGTCCTGAAATGGCCTATCAAATTGAGCAACAATTGGAGCACGCGCTATGTTAAGCCTTACGCTCAATAGTCAACCCATCACCCTCTCACCCAACACCCTACTCGATCAATTACTCGCGCAGTACTTAGAAAATATTGATCTACCCTTTGCCGTGGCTATCAATGGCGTATTTGTGCCGCGCCAACAGTACTCAAAAATCGCCTTAAATCAAGGGGACAGTATTGAAGTACTTAGCCCTAATGTAGGGGGTTAAGATGAGTACTTGGCAATTAGCGGATCAAGTACTCACGAGTCGATTGTTGATTGGCACAGCGCTCTATCCCTCATTGGACATCATGCAGCAAAGCATTCAAGCCTCAGGGGCAGAAGTCGTCACCGTTTCACTCAGGCGCCAAAGTACTGCTGGGCAAAGCTTTTGGAATGAACTCAAAGCCTTAAATCGCCGCATTTTACCCAATACCGCAGGGTGCTACAGCGCTAAAGAAGCGATCACTACTGCCCAAATGGCTCGCGAGGTGTTTGGCACGCATTGGATAAAGCTTGAAGTGATTGGCGATGATTACACTTTGCAGCCTGACCCGTTTGGATTAGTCGAGGCGGCTAGTACTTTGATTAAAGAGGGGTTTGAAGTTTTTCCCTATTGCACGGATGACTTAGTCTTGTGCCAACGTTTGGTGGAGGTAGGTTGTCGGATTCTTATGCCTTGGGGTGCGCCGATTGGCACGGGCAAAGGTTTAATTAATCCTTATGCTTTGAAAACCTTACGCGCACGGTTTCCCGAACTCACCTTAATTGTCGATGCGGGTCTGGGTGCACCTTCGCACGCAGCACAAGCGCTGGAGTTAGGGTTTGATGGTGTACTACTCAATACTGCGATTGCTCAAGCTCATAACCCTGTGCAAATGGCAACCGGATTTAAGTATGCCGTACAAGCCGGACGGGCTGGATTTGAAGCGGGCATTATGCCTGAACGGGATTTAGCTCAGCCAAGTACGCCTGTTTTGGGTAAACCATTTTGGTTGGCTAATTAAGAGCGCTTGCTATACTGCAAGCGCTTTAAAATTAATTAACCTAAGAGAACTCCAATGCAATTAAAACACTGGGCATTAACCTGTCTTGTTGTGCTGGGCTTTACTACTCAAGCTCAAGCAGCTAGCCCGTTTGTGGGTATTAATACCAATGAATCGACTCATTTTGATGCCAGTTTACCCTTTGTGGATGTATTCAAAACCTCCGAGCCTTTTCGCGAATCCAGCCTCACTAAAGGTAATGTCCAATTAGATAGCTTGGGTTGGGTACGTCACTTAAATGGCGGGCAAGCAGGTACTTACTTTATTCGTTGGATGCCGTATGAAGCACTGCCCCAAGGTCAATATACCGTGCGCTTTGTGGGTAAGGGGGCAGTCAGTTATCACGAAGACGTTAAAGTTGTTAAACACGAAGCAAACCAAGATATTATTGAGCTAGTCCCTAATGCTGCGAATGAAATTAATGCTGGCTTGATCATCACGCAATCCGACCCTAAAGACCCCATTCGTGATATTCAGATCACTATGCCGGGCGGAATTTGTCAGGGTAATCCGTTTAAGGCGGTGCAAGGGGCTGCCGCTTGTGGGGGCAAAGGTTATTTAAGCTTTGCTGATCACAGCACCGAAGTACTGTTTAATCCTGACTATCTCAACTTCATGAAGCAGTTTAAAACGATTCGCTTTATGAATATGTCGGGCATTACCCGCAATGAAATTCAATCTTGGCAACAAATGCCGAGTACTCAACAAGCCACATGGGGTGGTAAAGAAGGCAAACGCGGTGTGCCGCTCGAAGTCATGGTACAACTAGCCAATACTTTAAACGCTAATGCTTGGTTTAATATTCCCCATCGCGCTAATGATCCATTCGTACAACAGTACGCTGCTTTGGTAGCCGCTCATTTACGCCCTACTCTCAAAGCCTATATTGAGTACACCAATGAGGCGTGGAATGAAGCCTTTTCCCAAGCTAAATACGTGCGCCAAATGGGTATGCAACAAGGCTTAGGCAAAGACCCGATCATGGCGGGCATTAATTTTTATGGCAAACGCAGTAAGCAAATATTCCAACTCTTTGAGCAAGCCTTTGGCGGTAAACAACGCTTAGTACGGGTGATTGGTGGCTGGTCAGGTCGTCCTGATTTAACCCCTTATTTTTTAAAGCCTGACAACGTATATGAACATACCGATGTGTTTGCGATTGCGCCGTATTTTTACGCGGATCAAACTAGCTTAATGAAAGCGCAAACGGTGAATGATGTTTTCGCAATGCTGAATGACCCCAAAAATCCCTATAGTATTGAAGCTACTATTAGACAAGCGCAAAAACATGCTGAACTGATTGCGCCGTATAAGGTGAAATTAGTAGCGTATGAAGGCGGGCAACATTTAGTCCATTACGGTACTAAATCACGTAAAGATCACCCCAATCCATTACTGTCTGAAGCCAATCGTGACCCACGAATAGGACAAGCCTATACGCAACTACTCCAAGGCTTTAAACAAGCGGGCGGACAATTATTTGTGGCGTTTTCAGCGCCGCGTCCTCATGCTTTTTTTGGCTTTTGGGGAATTAAAGAGCATATCCGCCAACCCGATGGACAAGCGCCTAAGTTGCAGGCGTTACAGCGGTTTTAAAGACAGTGCCCTCTCCGCCTCCCCCAAAGGGGGAGGAACTTAGAAAGTCAGTAACATTATCAGGAAAGTAAATCTTGCAAATCCCCTCTCAACCTTTTTCCCCCTGTACGCATTCGCATTTAGGCTTATACCCTATTGTTGACCGCGCTCATTGGTTAGAACGTTTATTACCTCTAGGAATACGTACCCTTCAAGTCCGTATTAAAGACCTGACAGGTGCGGCATTAAAACAAGAATTAGCCGCCAGTGTGCGTATTGCACAACAGTACTCCGCTCAATTATTTATTAATGATTATTGGGAGTTAGCGTTAGAGCTAGGAGCTTATGGTGTGCATTTGGGGCAGGAAGATATTGAGACGGCTGATCTGCTTAAACTACAACAATCCGGTATCCGTTTAGGCTTAAGTAGCCATTGTGAGGAGGAAGTACAACGCGCCTTGAGCCTACAACCCAGCTATATTGCCACAGGACCTGTCTATCCTACCCAAACTAAAATCATGCCTTGGAACCCACAAACGTTGGACGGTGTGAGACATTGGCGCAGGAAAATTCACTGTCCATTAGTTGCCATCGGCGGCATTAATGCCGAGCGTTTGCCTTATGTCTGGGAGACAGGGGTGGATGGTGTGGCAGTACTCAGTGTGATTACTCAAGCGCCTGACCCTGAACAAGTCACTCGTACTCTATTAGCACTGAGTCCAAAGCCATGACACGTCCCGTCGTACTAGTACTGGCAGGACACGACCCGACTGGGGGTGCTGGGACTCAA
>JBDKGX010000091.1:0-9533 GCA_039797965.1 Pseudomonadota bacterium | reverse complement strand
TTATTTACATCGGTAGCTGTTACATAGGTAATATGAGTTGTTTTTTCAGTAATAGAAAGATTGGCACTCGTACCACCTCCATTACTAGTAATAATAGGAGCGTTATTTATTACAGGAGGCGGAGCAGTTATAATACAAGCGGATTGTTGGTTATAAAATCCCCCCGTACCCCCTGTAAAACCATAATAAACGTAAGGGTTGCCTTTAAAATCGGTAGTAATCAGGTCGCGATTAATGCTCGCTCTTTGTATACCATCAAATTTGTAATTCAATTGCTTAGTATTCGGATCCCAATTGATCTCAGCGATGTGCCATACCCCATCCTCAATATTACCTAAATCGACTACACTAGAAATTAAACTAGAGGCTCCACCCCCACCGACAGGATCATAATTAGCAGGGTTGTAAATCATAGTATGATCGTTATCCATATCGTTATAGGATGACGAGTACAAGTCATTATTAAAAGTATCAAATTCAATAGCTATTGCAGGAGTCACTCCTCCCACACCTAAAGCCCCCCCGTATTGACCTACCGTATTAGATCCACTAGGTGCACGTTGGAACGCAAACACTAGACCGTCAGCCCCATCATAATTTTTAGCCCCTAAATAAACCTGAAATTTTAAGGTGAAAGGATTAGCTAAACTAATAAGTTGAGCAGACCAAGCTCCACCTCTTTTATTACTTTGATCAGGGGTAAGGATAATCTCATTACTACCTGAAATGGTGGCATCGCCTGAGCGTACGAGTGCTTGATTTGCAGTGGCATCACAGGTTGCAGCAGCATAAACGGTAGAGTGCATGCTAAAAGCCAAACTAATTTTTAGTAAGAGTAGTAAAGTTTTTAGAGGATTGTGCAAAATGCTTTTGAACATAATGCTCCTTTCTTTTTTAAAGAAAATTTATTGTTGTTAGGTATTTTTAATAAAAAACTGTCTGTTAAAGTAATAATAATTTTTAATTATTAGCCCAAAAGAGTCTTTTTAAAAATAAAGATTTTCAATAAAAATTGCAATTGTAGAAGGCGTCGTTATTTTAAGTTTTAAAAAAAGAGTGGTTTCCCATCTTCTGCGGGAAATTTATTGTTTTTTTAGAGAAAATAACTTTTAAAAAGCTATATAAAAGTTGAAATACATCCTACCCTGTAGGAAAAACGATGATATTGACGAGAGTCGTAGTTATTTTAGAAAGAGATAAGGCTCGTAAAGCCAAGTATTGAACAGGTTAAGGTGTGGATAGCGAACCAGTATGAGTATTTATGTAGACTGGAACGCTATCAAGTGACCACCAACTTAAGTCAGTTTATTTTATTATTTAGTCCATAAGCTCAAGAGCCAGTTTTTACCACTGACTAGTAAAATACCCGTCATTACCAGTGCGGCACCCATGATAAAAGTACTTTCAATTGGCTCATGTAACACCAATACTCCCGCCAGCACTCCAAATAAAGGCGTTAAAAAAGAAAATACACCAAGTTGTGAAACGATATATTTTTTGAGTAAGCCAAACCATGCGAGATAACTGAAAAACGACACAATGAGTACTTGGAATATTAAGCTACCGATAGCCGTGGGTGTAGGATTAAAATGCCATTGCCCTAGTAATCCTGCTGTTATCAAAATCATAATGGCGCTAACAACTAGTTGATATTGTAAGGTTTGAGTGGTGGGGGCTGAGGCTAGTACGGAACAACGTACCGTCACTGTAGTAGCCGCCCAACTTAATCCTGAACCTAGTGCTAAGAGGTCTCCCCATAGTTGATGAGGTAGTTGAGCATTGGGGGTACTTTTCCCTAAAAAAGCTAGAGCTAATCCCACAAACGCTAAGCTAATCCCTAGCCACTGTAATGGATGAAGGCGCTCAGAAGGAATTTGCCTATGCAAAGCTAAGGCGACAAAAATTGGTGCGGTATATAAAAATACTACGACGTGTGAAGCGGTGGTGTAACGCAGTGCCTCACCGACTAAGATAAACTCCAAACCAAACAACAATCCGGCTAATAAACCCGCTCGCCAAGTACTGACCGTAATAAAGGCTTCTCGTCGGTAATACATTAGAATACCCACTAAAGCAGCGGCTAGTGCCGAACGTAGCCCAATTTGAAAAGTAGGGGTAATATCCGGACTGGCTAATTTAAGAGTGATCTGCTGTCCACCCCAAATCATGCACAGTAGTACCATTAAAGCCATCGCTTTAACATCGAGCGGTTGTCGGGCTTGAGTCATTCTGTATTCATCAGCGCTAAAAGGGCAGCTAGTATAATACGGCGCAGCGATGCGGTAAAAACAGATAATAAGCCTTAGGGTTTGATGGTTAAAACGTCATACCTAATCAATACAATGCGCTAAACTAGCGCCTCATTGTTTGAGTAGTGAAATAAGCAGTCCACCTGATTATGCCTAATTGATGGGGATCAGTACTCTACAACAATGCTAATTCAACCTTTACAGTAAACGGATTATGAAGTCTCAACGATTTAAAACGACCTTAATGCACCGTATAGGTATTGTACCCTTAGTAGTTTCATTAGCTGTACTAGGCTTTCCTGTGCAGGCAGCGGATAGTGAGAGTACTGCCGCCATTCGGATTGAGGGCGGGGATATTCGCACCTTGGTCGAGTTAGTCTCAAAACGCACAGGGCGTAATTTTGTTATTGATCCTTCGGTGCGAGCGGAAGTGACTTTTATTTCAGGGCGCGGCATTACCGATACCGAGCTTTATGATGCGTTTATTTCGATTTTACAAGTTCATGGTTTATCAGCGATTGATACGGGTAATATTACTAAAATTGTTCCGATGAATCGCTCGATTCAAAACGTAGCACCTATTGTAGGGAGTGGCGCTGATCCTAAAACCAATCAAACCGCTCATTCGGGTGAGAAGGCTAAAAGTACCTCCAGTAGTCGCTCTAAAAATGAACCCACCCCTGCACCGCCTTCAATGGCAGGTTCTGATTTAGATTTTGGGGCTTATGCAGAAGCAGTACCTTCGGTAGTACCAGAGCAAAGCCGTTTGCAGGGAGAGGCTCCTGAGGTACAAATTGATACGAATAGTACTAGTACTCTACCGTCAGGTTTAATGGAGCCAGACCCTAGAGTAGACACATATACCTCACCAGACTATGGGGGGACGCCGCGTCTAGCGCCTGATGAAATTGTGACTCAGGTGTTTCGGTTACAATATGTGCCTGCCATTACAGCGAATGCGACCTTGACACCGTTAGCAGGGCAGGGCGATACGCGGGTTCAAATCAATCAAACCAGTAATTCATTAATTGTAACAGGGCGTGCTCAAAACGTGGCACGGGTCATTGAGTTAGCTAAAAGTATTGATCGCCCTAATAATGACGATTTTGAGCTGGTCAATCTCAAATATGCAGTTGCTACGCAAGTTGCCCAAACCTTACAGCAACTGATTGGTGCGGGTGGTGTACAACTTCCCGATGGTGCGATTATGCCGGGGGCAAGTAATGCGGCTATGCGAGTGTCTGCGGATGAGCGTACCAATAGCGTTTTAATTTCAGGTGATAAAGCCTCGCGAGAGCGCTTACGAGAAGCGATTATTCGTTTAGATATTCCGCGTAAAGAAATTGGTGGGACGCAAATTATTCGTTTGCGCTATGCCAATGCCGAAGAAATGGCAAAAACTCTCCAAGGCATTTCGCAAGGGGTACAACAACAAAAAGCAGGGGTAGCCGAAGGTTCTGCGGGTGCTTTAACGGGCGCGGGTAATCAAGTGACCATTATTCCTGATCGTAATACTAACTCCTTAGTAGTGACGGCTCCGGTTTATCTTTATCCCAATATTCGCAGCGTGATTGCTCAACTCGATGTGAAGCAAAAAGCCAAGGGCGGGACACGAGTTATCGCCTTGAAGTTTGCCAGTGCTGAAGAAATGGCACAAACCCTCCAAGGTATTACTAAAGGGGTACAGCAAAATGTGGTGGGTACGGTCGAGGGGGCGACCAAGCAAATCGCTGATCAGGGAGACTCGATTAACATTATTCCTGATCGCAATACTAACTCCTTAGTGGTCACCGCTCCTGAGTTCTTATTTCCCAATATTTATGGGGTGATCAGCCAACTTGATGTCAAGCAAAAGCCTAAAGGGGGTACGATTGTCGTACCGCTTAAATACGCCAAAGCCGAAGATTTAGAGAAAGTCTTACAAGGTGTCTCCTCGCCTTTACAACAGCAAACTAAAGGTGCAGCTGAAGCAGCCCAAGGGGGCGGAGCGGCAGCAACGTCGAGTGGTGGCGATACGACGGTGAGTGTGATTGCTGATAAATCTACCAATGCTTTAATTATTACAGCGCCTGAGTTTATGCGGGCGAATTTACGGCGGGTGATTGCGCAATTGGATGTCCGTCGTGGTCAAGTACTGATTGAGGCTATTATTGCCGAAGTCTCTACCGATTTAGCACATAAACTGGGTGTCAGCTTGGCGGCGAGTCCTCAAGATGCGAATACAGGGGGGGCGATTGGGATTAGTAATTTTGGAAATGGTTTGGGACAGGCTTTTGCGCTATCTAAGACCAGTACTGCCGCCAGTGCATTAGGTTCTGGTTTATTATTTGGTTTAGGCAAAATTTTAGGGGGCACGCAATTTGGTTTAGTAGCGAATGCTCTAAAGGGTGATGCTGCTACTAATATTTTAGCGACTCCGACATTGGTCACTTTGGATAATGAAGAAGCTAAAATTGTAGTCGGTCAAGAGGTGCCTTTCGTAACGGGGAGTTACACTAATACAGGGGGGGGATCATCCACACCGACTAATCCATTTAATACCATTGAACGCCGTGATGTGGGCTTAAGTTTAATCGTTACTCCTCAAATTAATCGCGGTAAAACCATTAATCTCAAAATCGATCAAGAAGTATCTAATCTTGCCTCCACGAGTGTGAGCGCCTCGGATGTGATTACTAATAAGCGTAAAATTACGACCAATGTGATGGTGGAGGATGGTCAAGTACTGGTCTTAGGTGGTTTGATTGAAGACTCCTTCCGTGACGCTAAAGAGAAAGTACCGGTTTTAGGTGATCTGCCTTTTGTGGGGGCGGCGTTTAGAGGCACCAGTACTTCTAAATTAAAGCAAAACCTTATGGTCTTTATTCACCCCGTCATTATGCCCGATGGTGAGGCGGCGGATGCCTATACCCGTGCTAAGTACGAAACGATGCAACGTCAACAAGTCAATAGTCATGTCTTGCAGCGGGGTCGTCCTGATCAACGAGCCGCTCAGTTAAAACCTTTGAACGAATATAATACGACTACGGTGGATAATCTACATTCTACCCCTCAGCCTCCCGCTCGTACTCCGGTGCGTCAAGCGCCTGCTCAGTCACAACCTCCGCGCCGTGTTGTGATTCGTAAAACGGTGGAAGTCCACACTGAACCGACCCCGACTTATGCACCCCAAGCTAAATCAGGGAGTATTGATTAAATCATGAGTGAAGTACTCGAAGCTGAAGTCGTTGAAACGGTTCAAGTGTTAGAAATCCCCTACGCCTTTGCGAAGCGTCATGGGGTGCTATGGCGGCGTGATACTACGCTCGCTACTTTGGTGTGTCGTGAGCCTATAGCTATGATGAGTTTGGCTGAGGTACAGCGCCATTTTAACGAACCGTTTGAGATTGAAGCGGTAGAGTCAGAAACCTTTAATCGCTTACTCGCGCAATCGTATGATCGTAGCCAAGTCGGCTCTGAGGTCATGCAAGAGATGGGTGAGGTCTTAGAGTTAAACGATATTGCGGGCGGTTTGCCAGAGCCTGAGGACTTACTAGAGTCCGAAGATGATGCCCCTATTATCCGTTTAATCAATGCTTTACTCGCACAAGCTGTTAAAGAAGGGGCGTCCGATATTCACATTGAAGCGTTTGAAACGCGGATGAAGGTGCGGATGCGGATTGATGGTGTGTTGCGTGAAATCTTAGAGCCACCGCGTAAATTAGCGCCTCTGATTATTTCGCGTATTAAAGTCATGGCACGATTAGATATTGCTGAAAAACGTGTGCCCCAAGATGGACGTATTTCGTTACGCTTAGCAGGGCGGGCGGTGGATGTGCGGGTGTCAACTCTACCTTCAGGGCATAGTGAGCGGGTGGTACTGCGGTTATTGGATAAACAAGCCGGACGCTTGAATCTGACCAAACTCGGTATGGAGCCTATTGCCCATAAACGATTGCAAGCTCTGATTCAAAAGCCTCACGGCATAGTACTGGTTACAGGCCCTACAGGGTCAGGTAAAACCACAACACTCTATGCAGCGTTGACAGAGTTGAATAATAGCGAGCGTAATATTCTCACTGTTGAAGATCCGATTGAGTACTTTATTGATGGGATTGGGCAAACACAGGTGAATACCAAAGTCGATATGACCTTTGCGCGAGGGTTGCGGGCTATTTTGCGCCAAGACCCTGATGTCGTGATGGTGGGGGAGATTCGTGACCTTGAAACCGCAGAGATTGCGATTCAAGCCAGTCTCACGGGACATTTGGTGTTTAGTACTTTGCATACCAATACAGCGATTGGTGCAGTCACTCGTATGCAGGATATGGGGGTCGAGCCTTATTTATTGTCATCCAGTTTATTAGGGGTGCTAGCGCAACGGTTGGTAAGGATGCTGTGCCAAACTTGTCGCGAGCCTCATCCCGCTACTCGTGCCGAATTACAGGCGATGGGTTTAGATCAACATGCCTCGATAACGATTTATAAGCCTATGGGGTGTGCGACGTGTAATCACAGTGGGTATACCGGACGCACAGGGGTTTATGAGTTGGTAGTACTTGATGATACCTTGAGGCAGATGATTCATAACCGTGCCAGTGAAATAGAAATGGAGCGTTATGCCCGCCAAACCATGCCCAGTATTCGTGAGGATGGGGTGCGCTTAGTACTCGAAGGTCGAACTACCTTAGAGGAAGTACTTCGAGTCACGCATGAGGACAGTGAATAATGCCCGCCTTTGAATACCGTGCCTTAAATACCAAAGGCAAAGAGGAGCGCGGGATTATCGAGGGGGATACCGCTCGCCAAGTACGCCAAACTTTACGCAATCGGGATTTAACCCCACTCGAAGTTCAAACCGTTGTTAAAAAACAAAAAGAAGCGGCAACCGGTGTCCTGTCTCGTCCTTTATTCGGGGGCGGTTTAAGCCCTACTGATTTGGCATTAGTCACACGACAAATGGCGACCTTGATTGGTTCAGGCTCACCCATTGAGGAAACCTTAGGCTCGATTGTACGTCAGTCTGAAAATGGCTCAATGCGTCGTATTATTTCTGCAGTACGTTCCAAAGTACTGGAGGGGCATACGTTAGCGAGTGCATTAGGACAATACCCTCATGCCTTTCCGGCACTGTATCGTGCCACGGTAGGAGCAGGGGAGCGATCAGGGCATTTAGAGCCAGTACTAGAGCGTTTAGCGGACTACACGGAAAGTCGGCAATTAAGCCAACAAAAAGTATCCAGTGCTTTGGCGTATCCGATTTTATTAAGCATTGTTTCAATTGGGATTGTCATTGCCCTTTTGAAATTTGTTGTGCCTAATGTGATTAAAGTGTTTGACACCTTTAATCACGAATTGCCTTTATTAACCCGCCTACTCATTAAAAGCAGTCAATTTTTAGAAAATTACGGTACAACCTTATTAATAGCTGTACTGGGTATTATTTTAGTAATCGTGATGCTGTTAAAACGAGACAAATGGAAAGTCCGTTTTCAACGTTTACAATTGAAATTGCCTGTTATAGGGCGCTTAGTCAGAAGTACTAATAGCGAGCGATTTGCACGAACGCTCAGTATTTTAGCCTCTAGTGGTGTGCCTATTATTGATGCCATGCACATTGCGGCTGAAGTGGTGAATAACTTACCCATGCGCCAGGCGATTTTAGAAGCCGCCGCCCGAATCCGTGAAGGTACCTCGATTTATAAAGCCTTGGAGCGATCAGGTTTATTTCCTCCGATGATGATTTCTCTGATTGCCAGTGGGGAGAATAGCGGGCGCTTGGAGTCCATGTTGGATCGGGCAGCCACCCAACAAGAGCGCGAAATTCAAGCTCGTTTAGCCACGCTGGTGGGCTTATTAGAGCCTGCACTGATTTTATTAATGGGTGGGATTGTGACTTTGATTGTATTAGCCATCATGTTACCTATTTTAAATATGCCGCAATTAGTGCGTTAGATGCTTTTGCGGTTTTGAAAGTATTATTATGGATTGGTAATTTTTTAAGCGAAAATATCTCTAACTCTGTGCCGTTTAACCTACCTATCGGAAAAACTTCTGTCCGTCCCCTAGTCGTGAAAAAATAGTGCTTAGCAATAAAGTAAATGGTTTACCAGACCAATAACCCCAAATTTTCTATAAGCGAGCATAATAATGAAAAAGTATCTACTGGCTCTAGCATGGTTGGCGGTGGCGGCTAATTCGAGTGTACAAGCAGAAGGTTTATTAAATAGCAATAATCTTTATCTAGGCGCTAATGTAGGCGTTACTCATTCGTTAGGGGGTGAGGATTTATGTAGCGATCTCTTGGATTGTAAACAAGGTAAAGTACTGGTGGGCTATAAGTTAAATGACACTTTTGCAGTTGAAGGCGCTTATCAGCAGTTTTTTAATGTGAAATTTGCGGATGGCACTAGCCAAAAAATGGCAGGTGTGGGCTTGTCGGCGGTAGGGTCAATGCCGGTAATGAATAATGTAGATGCGTTTGGGCGGCTAGGTATATTCTCAGGTCGTGTTGAAAACTCTAATTCAAGTCAATTGGTTAAAGGGGCTTATGAGCGTACACACGTCTTATGGGGAGTGGGAGCCGCCTATAAATTGACAGAAAATTGGGGGCTACGTGGAGAGTATGAAGGCACACAAGGTAATGGTGATGCGGAAGATATAGGCGCCGTATCAGGCGGTATTACTTTTAGTAGTTTCTAATTAAGTTAACTAGATGATAGGTGATTAGCCGTTAGTCCAGTCTATCGGAAAAAGTCTAGTTTAATAATAGAGTATTGAATAATAACTGAGCCAATAAACTTTTATTTTAACTTAAATGAGTTAAGGTAAATAAGTAATATTAAGATTGGTTTATTTAAAATAAAATGAGAATAACAATGAAAAAATTATTATTAACAGTAATGATGACATTAAGTACTTCCTCAGTATGGGCAGGTGGTATTGCAACAGGTTTAGGATTAGGGTCTAGTTCGGGTGTAAGTGGCTCAGGCTCTGGTTTTTATGCAGGGGCTAGTCTGTCTGGTTTAACAGGCGAATTAAAAGATGCCTGTGATGAAAGTGATGTGAGCTGTCGTGGCTGGAAATTATATGGTGGTTACAAGTTTAACCCTAATTTTGGGGTAGAAGCTGGGTATCATAATCTTTTAGATATCGAAACTGACGTAGGTACTGCCAAAATTAATGGTATTAGTGTGGCAGGTATTGCAGGTATGCCATTAGGTGAAAGTGCTGAGGTATTTGGTAAGTTAGGCGTTTTATCTAGTAAAGCAGATACTACCTATAAGAGTATTAAAAGTGGTGATG
>JBDKGX010000090.1:0-9612 GCA_039797965.1 Pseudomonadota bacterium | reverse complement strand
ATTAGAGTTCAAAGCTGCACCTATATTTGGTCTTATTGGCAATATACTAAATCCTCCGGCTGATAGTAATGGTGATAATATCTATGAAATTACTATTGAAGTATCGGATGGCAAAGGTGGCTTTGATCAACAATTATTAAGTATCACCGTGACAAAAGTAGACTTTGGCTTAAAGCTCCAAGTTAAAGCCTTCATACAAGGCGCTTACAATAGTTCTACTCAGCTAATGAATGATTCTTTACGCATACGGAATCTTATTCCCATTAAGCAACCCTTTAATAATTTAATTGATTCATTAGGTCTTGAAACTATTACCAATAACCTTTTAAATACTACTGGATACGATGCAGTAGTTGATTGGGTATTAATTGAAATTCGTCCTGAAATTAATCCAGATAGTACTTTACTAAGCATACCTAGCTTGATTCAACGTGATGGTGATGTAATAGATCCTGCTACAGGGAGTAACCTACTAAGCCTAGGCAATATAAATATCGGCAACTATTTTATTACACTTAAACATCGAAACCATTTAACGATTCGCACAGCTAATGCTATTACGCTACTAGGTGGTACAAATACAATTGATTTAACTAGTAATAATTCAAGTACTATCGAAGCTAACCACACCGTCGATGAGGGCAATCAATTGTGGGCTGGGGATATTAATAAAGATAATACTATTATTTCCAATGGTCCCAATAATGATACTAGCTCTATTCTAAGTACTATTTTATTGGTACCTAACAATACTAGACTAAACTCAAACTATGTTTACGAAGGCTATTTAAAAGCCGATATTAATTTAGATGGTGAAGTTATCTTTTCTGGCCCTAATAATGATGTAAATCTAGTAGTTTTTAATATCATTATGCACTCTAAAAATACTGAGCATGCTCAAAACTTTATTATTCGAGGTAGTGTAAAAAACTAAGACATCAATATACGGTCAATTTAAAAAATAATTATAGATAGTTATCAGTATCACCAGTGGTAGAAATTTAACCCTACCACTTGTCCGAGAAGAAAAGATTTTCTCGAAAACTCTAATCTATAGAGGTATTATATTACTAATCTGGCATTCAGCTAACTTGAACTGTAAACCAACGTCTATCAATAATCTAAATTTTACGAAAAATCGGTTAGCTTATAATACCAGCACTTTGCTTGAAAGCTTATCGATCAAGCAAGTAATCTAATTATTATTAAAATAATCAACCCTAAAATTATAAAATAATGCAATTACTAACCCATTTAACTCGTAAAATCTTAATAACATCATCAGCCCTACTACTGTTACTCACGAGTTACAATAGTTATGCTGCCTGTCTGGCTATTGCTGGTTCGATAGCGGGTAATGCCTCCATTTCTAGTGCTAATGAGTATATTTTAACTAAAGACTTAGCTAATCAAAACAGTGCCTTGTGGGGTAATGAACATGTTAATCTAAATTTATCATTCGACTATAATGCTGATGTCTATTTAGGCAGTCGGGATGGTGGTGCTGATGGCATGACATTCACTCTACAAAATATTAGTAATACTGCTCTTGGACAACGAGGACGGGGTTTAGGTGCAGGAGATAGTTGGTCAGGTATAGCTAATACTAATTATAGTGGTATCACACCTTCATTAATTATTGAGTTGGATACTTTTTATAATAATGACGCTGGCTGGAGTGATATTCAAAATGATCATTTAGCCGTATATATAAATGGTAATGGTCGCCATAATAAAACCTCTACTGACTTAGTCAGTCCAGTAAGTTTAGGTAATATTGAAGATGATCAATACCATTCTTTCAGAGTAGTCTGGAATGCCCCTATTCAAGTACTTCAAGTCTATTTTGATAATAAACTAGTTGCTAATACTACAATAGATTTAGTTAAAGCATTAGGTACCAGCAAACCTTACTGGGGTTATACTGCTGCAACAGGATGGATTTCAAATATACAAAAAGTATGTAATCAAACCAACCCTGCTACTCCTAATCAACCACCCGCTATTACTAGTAATGGTGGTGCTAGTACTGCAACTATTAATCTTAATGAAAATATTACTGAGGTTACTACGGTAATAGCTAATGATCCTGATAATGATATTATAGCTTACTCCATAAATGGAGGCACCGATGCTAGTCAATTCACTATTGACTCTATTACTGGAAAACTCAGCTTTATCACTGCACCCAATTATGAGAATCCCTCTGATAGTAATAAGGATAGAAACTACGAAGTTATTGTTAGAGCTGTTGATAATAAAGGGGGTGAAGACTCACAAATATTGACTATCACTATTAATGATGTTTTTGAGTTAGTACCACAAACTTGTGGTGGTTATCATGCTGCTATTTATGATCCGAATACGACTCTCACTAATACTAATTATCAAGGATGGACTAGCCCCTATAATGTCAATCTGATTGGCGCTTTTGAGTACAATGAATATGCTAAAACAGTTAATTGGATGAGTATTAATACTACAGAATGGGTTTATGCTGCTGATATTACAGATGGTGTAGGTGATGATGCTAGCTATGTGGGAACACGTTTAAAATCAGCTGATTGGGATCATTCTGTAGAGTTTAGTCGCTTAATAACAGCAAAAGAAGAAGGTAAATATCGTTTTTATCTTAAATATGGAGACGATCATGTCAAAATTTATGTCAATGGCGCCTTAGTTTATCAAAGAGCAAATGCTTATACCACGTCTGGTGAAGAAGTACTTTCTGGTTATAATTTAAAGGCGGGTGATGAATTAAAAATCGTAGTAATCGAGGAAGACCTTACTAATACGGGTTTATGGATGAATATTACCCCCTTATTTGATAATCCTTGTAATACCCCGCCAGTCATTACTAGTCATAATAGCACGGATAATGTCACACTTAATATTTCTGAAGGCAGTACGGCAGTAACTACTATAGCGGCTACAGATATTGATAATGATATACCCACTTATAGTATCAGTGGAGGCGCTGATGCTACTAAATTTAGTATTGATGCCAATACAGGAGTTATAAAATTCATTACTGCACCTATTTATGGAATAGCTAATACTACTAATCTGCCTCAAGATAGTAATGGTGATAACATTTTTGAAGTCATCACTCAAGCCAGTGATGGAAAAGGTGGTATAGACACTCAAACTCTCAATATTAATCTTCTGCAAGGCTTGATAGATACTACTATTCAAATCAAAGCTCGTTTACAAGGAGCTTATAGTGAAAAAGAGGGGTTAATGCATGAAACTTTACGAGTAAAAAATCTAATTCCCATTAATCAACCTTTTACTAACTTGATAAATAGCACGGGTCAAGAAACTTTAAATAAAGACTTACTCGCTATAACAGGCAAAGATGCTATTGTGGATTGGATTTTAGTAGAGTTACGCTCAGCAACTACTCCCTCACAAATTATTCGAAGCATTCCTTGCTTAATTAAACGTAATGGTGAAATTATTGACCCTATTACAGGCAATATAACCATTACCATTAAAAATCTGAGCGCTAACACTAGTACTTATCATGTTGCTGTACGTCATCGTAATCATTTAGGTCTTATTACACAAGCACCTGTCAATTTATCACCTACCACTACCACAGTCATTGACTATGATAAAAACCCTAAACTAGTCGGCTCTATACTAAGTGTTGAAGGCTCTTTAATGTTAGCGGGTGATATCAATAACGACCAAACTATTATTGCAAATGGCTACGGTAATGATTCTAATGTGATTTTGAGTGCTATCTTACTAGCACCTGATAATATTACGTTGAATACTAACTATATATTAAAAAAATATGCCAAAGCAGATATTAACTTAGATGGCGAAGTTATTTTTGCAGGTCCTAATAATGATTTAAATTTAGTGGCTTTTAATGTTGTTTTTTATCCTGAAAATACTTATATGCTACAAAACTATATTATTTCTGGAAAAATTCCTAAATAACACGTTATGATCATTAGCTGGCTCTAGCAGAGTCTTGTGAGTCAGCTAACTTAGTACTTACCACCTATTTTAATAAGAATCATTATCATATATAGTTGATAATAGTTCTTATTAAAATTTAGGTATTTCGAATTGAAGCGCTCACGTTATGCTCTACTAATAGCCACCCTCCTCTGGACACTCCCTTTTCAAACACACGCTACTCCTACCGTGACACCACCACAGGTCATAGAACACTATAGTTCTATTGCTTATGCAAACTACTCAGACACGCTCTCCAGCGCCAAAGTACTCCAAAGTACTATTAATGATTTTTTAGCTAAGCCCAATGCTGAAACCCAACAGGCTGCCAAAACAGCATGGCTAAAAGCCCGCCATATTTACAGCCAAACTGAAGTGTTCCGCTTTGGTAATCCTAATGTGGATGAATGGGAGGGGCGCGTGAATGCTTGGCCTTTGGATGAAGGGTTGATTGATTACGTTAAAACAGATGCCTATGAGCATGAGGACGGGAACAAATTTGCCACTGCCAATATTATTGCAGGCACCGAACCTATTACGGCTGAAAGACTGCAATCTTATCAAGAAAAGGGCGGCTCGGAAGCCAATGTGGCGATTGGGTATCACGCCATTGAATTTTTACTCTGGGGACAAGACCTGAATGACGATCCCAAACAGTCTGGTCAACGCTCTTACAGTGATTACTTAAAAGACAATAACTGTACTCATGGCAATTGTGAGCGTCGTGCAGAGTACTTAAAAACGGTTACTGACTTACTAGTCGACGATCTTGAGACCATGGTCAAAGATTGGGAGCCTAATCAGAATAATTACCGGAAAAGCTTTACAGCACTGGATGAGTCCGAAGCAATTCGCCGTATGTTTTTTGGAATGGGTAGTTTAAGTTTGGGAGAATTAGCAGGGCAACGTATGAACGTCGCTTTGATTGCCCACTCACAAGAAGATGAACACTCTTGCTTTAGTGACAACACTCATGATGATATTCGCCAAAATATTCAAGGGATTCAAAATATTTACTTAGGGCGTTATGTCAAAGCCGATGGTACAACCTTAGAAGGTGTTAGTCTCGCCCAACTAGTCAATAGTAAAAATGCCTCAGCAGATACTGAATTACAAAATAAACTGGCAGACTCACTAAAAAAGGCGGAAGCCATTGTCAAAACGGCTCAAGATGGTGTTGCATTTGATCAACAAATTGCAGCTGACGCTACCTACAATGCACAGGTCAAAGCTACGATTGATGCGTTAAAAAATCAGACCGCCGCTATTGAAGCCGCCGCTACTGCCGTGGGGGTACAAAACCTCAACCCTGAGCCTTTGGAGGCTGAGTAATGAGAGGACTTTCGTTATTAGTTGCACTCAGTTGCAGTACTAGCCTTTATGCCAGTATGGCTGAAAAAGCCCCTGACCTACGTTTATCAGGGGGTGCAACCACGACTTTTGATAAAAGCGTAAACGCCTTTTCCCTGCCTGCTAGCAATATGAGTATTTTACGCCGTGATCAATTTTTTATTGGCAATGCGTTTTTTACCCAACCGTGGGTGAGTGCTCCTTCATCCACAACAGCCCGCGATGGATTGGGGCCTCTTTTCAATAGTAATAGCTGCCAAGGTTGCCACACCAAAGATGGACGAGGTCAACCACCCCAATCGCGTGAAGATACACACTTCACCTCACTGATTCGCTTAAGTACTCCTCCCACCACCGCTGATCATCAAGTAGTGCTTCAAACACTGGGCGTGGTACCTGAGCCGAATTATGGTGATCAATTGCAGCCCGTAGCTATTCAAGGTGTACCAGCAGAAGGTAAACCCGTAGTTGAGTATGAAACGATAAAAGGGCAATTCAAAGATGGCTCACCGTATGAATTACTTAAACCCAAACTGAGTATTACTGACTTAAAATATGGGGCGTTACAGCCTAGTACTTTACTCTCTATGCGGGTTGCACCCGTCATGGTTGGAATGGGACTCTTAGAAGCCGTTCCAGAGGCTGCTATTTTAGCCTTTGCGGATCCTAATGATAAAAATGGCGATGGTATTTCCGGTCGCCCCAATAAGGTCTGGAATATTAAAACCCAACAATCTCAATTGGGGCGCTTTGGTTGGAAAGCGAGTCAACCCACCGTAGCACAACAAACGGCAGGCGCGTTTCATGGTGATATTGGCATTACTTCCAGTCTCTTTCCTGCACAAAGTTGTATGCCACAACAAACCGATTGTCTAGCCGCACCGGAAGGTGGTAAACCCGAAGTTAGCGACGAGATTTTAAGCCAAGTCACTTTCTATGCCTCCACTTTAGCGGTTCCTGCACGCCGCACAGTTACCGACCCGCAAGTTCAAGCCGGACAAGTGATTTTTAATAAAAGTACTTGTGCAAGTTGCCATATTCCCCATTATGTCACGGGTAAAACAGTGGGATTTCCAGAGTTAGAACACCAATCCATCCAACCCTTTACGGATTTACTGCTACACGATATGGGTGACGGTTTAGCGGATAGTCGCCCTGATTTTGCAGCCACAGGCTCAGAGTGGCGTACTCCACCCCTGTGGGGAATTGGCATGATTGAAAAAGTAAATGGTCATACCCGCTTTTTACACGATGGACGCGCTCGTAATTTAATGGAAGCCGTACTATGGCACGGGGGCGAAGCTGAAAACGCCAAGCAGGCAGTTTTACAACTTAAGGCCGAAGAACGCGATGCGCTCATCGTGTTTTTAAATTCATTATAAGCGAGTACTTTGTTATGACACTTACCCCAACCCTAAGTACTTTTATCTTAATCATAAGCTTAATGAGTCCTTTACAAGCCAATGACCTAGCAACTACTTCAAGTACTGCCGCTTCTGCAATACCTTCAACCAGTACTCCCGCGCCTAAGCTCGTCGTTAGTGATAATGATATTCGCACCTTATTAGGAGCTATGACCGATAAAGTCATTGTACCTACCTATCAAAGCTTAGCGACTGAGACTCAAAAACTAGCCGAAGCCAGTCAGTTGTTTTGTACCCAACCTACTTTAGATCACTTTACCGCGGTGCATAGTACTTGGTCAGTAGCCCTTAGTACTTGGCAACAAGCGGATGCATTTAGCTTTGGCCCTGCCACGGATGATCAGTTTGATTTTAACTTCTACTTTCGCCCCATTAAAAAGAACTTAGTTAACAACCTGTTAAAAAGTACTGATCCGATCACCCCAGAAACGCTTCGCAAACAGGGGGTGGGTGTGCAGGGTTTTGCTGCCTTAGAGTACTTATTATTTGATCGTGATACAGCATCGGAGGAAATAATTAAGCGCTTTAGTGAGCATCAATCCCGCTGTCAGTACTTAATAGCGGCTAGTACTTTATTACACACTCACAGTGAAACTTTACTCAAAGCATGGACACCCCATTTTAGTGAGGCTCTAAAAGAGGTGGGGAAAGGCAGTACTGAATTTGTCAGCGCCCCCGAAGCCTTTAATTTAGTCATGAACCGTCTTTATCAAGCGGCTGAAAACGCTAAATTAAAATTGCAACCCGCTCTAGGTCAACCCGCATATCAAGCAGGATTAGATCCGAGTCGTGAACAAGTCAAACCCTACCAACTAGAAGCATGGCGCAGCGGACATACCCTTGCTAATACTCAAGCTACCCTACTAGGGGTAGAAAAAATGCTAGTTGAAGGCGGGCTGTTGGAATGGCTAAGACAACATGGCCAATCCACACTGGCGGAGGAGTTTGTGGAGATTTTTCAACGTATCAAAGCTATCCAGTTCCCTTCAACTGATCTATTTGCACAACTAGAATCACGAGATTTTAAGGCGGCTGATGAGTTATTTAATGAAACTCAAATGCTTACCCGTTACTACAAACAACGCCTAGCCAGTACGATGGGAGTGAGCTTAGGCTTTAATTCTAATGATGGTGATTAAGTTATGCAGGTAACCCGACGCCAATTTTTACGCTTTGCGGGGGGCGCTAGTTTGATACTAGGAACAGGCTATTGGGGAGGGTCAAATTATCAAAACCTCAATGATCAAAGTACTCGTCTTTACAGTGCTGCCACTTTAGAAAATGGTTTGTATGCGTTGGTATTGGTGGAATTGAGTACTTTTTCCCAACGCATTTTCCCTTTGCCGTTTCAAGGTCATGATGTTTTACCAGTACGCGCTCATCAAGTACTAGTATCCGGTCGCCGCCCTAGTACGCAATCTGCCTTGGTCAATACGCAAACGGGTGAGACTCAGCTTATTCAGGCGGGTGCAGGACGACATTTCAATGGGCACGGCTGTTTAAATAGTGATGGCACTGTACTTTTTACTACCGAAAATGCTTACGATGAAGTACTGGGAGTGATTGGGATTCGCGACTCTAAAACGGGGCAGCAACTAGGCGAGTACTTAAGTGGAGGCTTAGACCCACATGATATTAAACTGATGCCTGACGGTAAAACACTGGTAATTGCTAATGGTGGGATTAAAACGCATCCTGATTTTGGGCGGCGTAAACTCAATATTGAGACTATGCAACCGTCTTTAGTCTATTTGGATAGTACTAACGGCAAAGTACTCGGCGAATATCGGTTGCCCCAGCATCAATTAAGTATTCGCCATATAACCGTAACGCCTTCGGGTCATGTAGGGGTGGCATTACAATATGAGGGTAATCGTGCTCGTGTACCGCCAATCGCTTTAGTAGCTTTCCAAGCTTTTGGTCACCCTTTAACACCTATCCTCAGTACTCCTGAACAATTAGCCCCGTTTAATGGCTATTTGGGGGATGTGATTATCAACCCTGATACTGAAGAATTAATGGCAACCTCTTTATTAGGTAATGCCGTAGGTACTTGGGATTTATCTCATCAGAGGTTTAAATCGTCTATGTCATTAGCCGAAGCGAATGGCATCGTACTGACGCCTAATCGGCAAGTCTTTGTCTCTAGTGCCGCAGGTTTTATTAGCCAATGCTCTGATAATCGTAGTACTCCTTGTTCATTAGCTGCTCCCGTCAGTTGGGATAACCATTTAGTAGTAGTCTAGTTCGTTTAAGCCAAGTTACCTTGCTTGGCTTTTTAAGCACTCTTTCACCTCTTTTAAATCGCTCAATCCCTCGTCATTAATCTATTCCCCTAGTGCTTTGATCACGACAAGACTATCGCGCCAAATCCTGCGACCAGTGGCGAGGCATTCCCCCTACCCGCCAACTAGACTCAAGTCATAGTTACGCTCTTATGGCACATAAATCCAATATTGGGTGTAACACGCTTCGAGTGTACTCCTGAAATCATGGGGCTTTGTTGTGATTACAATCCTTACTGGATGCACTAACTTTTAATAAAATATTGAAATAATGCAACTTATTCCAGTTGCATTAACAACAATTAGGAGAAGTGCCTTGAAATACTCACTTATTACTGTACCTATTAGCATGGTATTGGCTAGTTATGGACAAGCAGCCTTAGCAGGGGGTTATGCAAGTAATGCACAAGATTGTTATAGCCCTTGTCAAGGCTGGTCAGTCAGCTATCGTCCCGCTCATGGCTATCCTGCTGCACGTCATATGAAACGTGGACAACCTCATGCAGGCTATCAAACCCGTTTACGTGCCCACCAACAATATCAGTTACGTGCTCAACAACAAGCACGCTTAGTTGCCATGC
>JBDKGX010000089.1:0-10116 GCA_039797965.1 Pseudomonadota bacterium | reverse complement strand
AGTGATGTGGCATTACTAAAGGTCAAAGCGGACAATCTACCTACTGTGCAACTGGGGGATTCGGATAAGTTAGATGTAGGACAGTGGGTGGTAGCGATTGGCGCACCCTTTGGATTAGATCATACGGCTACACAGGGTATTGTGAGTGCTTTATCACGCAGTCTGCCTAGTGAAACGTATGTGCCTTTTATTCAAACCGATGCGGCAGTCAATCCGGGTAACTCAGGTGGCCCCTTATTTAATCTACAAGGTCAAGTCGTTGGCGTTAACTCACAAATTTATAGCCGCAGTGGGGGCTATATGGGCGTGTCGTTTGCGATTCCCATTAATGTGGTTAAAAACGTAACCGACCAGCTTAAAAATGGTGGTCAAGTGAGTCGCGGTTGGTTAGGGGTTGAGATTCAAAATGTTGATCCTAAGTTAGCTCAATCATTAGCACTGTCTAATACGAATGGCGCCTTAGTCGCTAGTGTGCTCCCCAGTAGTCCCGCTGATAAAGCAGGGGTGCAAGCGGGCGATGTGATTACTAGCTTTAATACTCGCATGGTGGAATCGGCTAATACCTTACCTTTATTAGTAGGTAATACCGCGATTGGTCAATCGGTACCGTTAGAAGTGTGGCGTGCAGGTAAAACAGTCGCTTTAAATGCCACCATTGAAAAGTTAGCGAGCAAAGACGGTAGTGCTTCTTCTGAAGTGGCTAAAGCAACTAAAGGGGCTTTAGGGGTGGCTGTGGCTGAGCTTACGTCTCAAGAGCGTGATAAAAATGCGGCTTTAAAAGAGCAGGGTGTTGCAGTTCGTGAGGTTCAATCCGATAGTCCTGCTTCAGAAGCGGGTATTGAAGTAGGGGATATTATTTTGTCGGTTGATAATACACCGATTAAAGACTCGGCTACTTTACGCAGTCTGGTGGATAAAGCCACACCTGATAAGCCTTTAGCTGTACTGATTTTAAGGGATGATCGTACTCGGTTTGTGGCAGTAACGATTAAGAAGTAATCGAAATAAATGCCGAAGTACTCTGATAAAGTACTGAGGTGTTAAATAAAAAAGGTCGTTTCAAACGACCTTTTTTATTAAGTACGCTGTCTTAAACTCGTTGCTATAACAAGACCACATCAAAATGCTCTTGGGTATAAAGCGCTTCGACTTGTAAGCGAATAGGGATGGACACAAACTCCTGTAATTCTGCCAAACTACTCGATTCCTCATCCAGCAACAAATCAATCACATCTTGTGAAGCCAGTACTAGTAATGATTTAGCATCAAATTGCCGTACCGCCCGTAAAATCTCACGAAAGACTTCATAACATACGGTTTCTGCGGTTTTCACATAACCCCGCCCATTACAAGTCGGGCACGACTCACACAGGACATGCTCTAAACTTTCACGGGTGCGTTTGCGAGTCATTTCCACTAAACCTAAGGGTGACACATCGCAAATATAGGTTTTGGCATAATCTCTTTCTAGAGCACGTTCGAGTACTTTCATGACCTGTTGGCGATGATCACCTTCTAACATATCAATGAAATCTAAGATAATAATGCCACCTAAGTTCCGCAGCCGTAATTGGCGGGCAATTGCTTGAGCAGCCTCTAGGTTAGTGCGGAAAATTGTTTCTTCGAGATTGCGATTCCCTACAAAGCCACCTGTATTGACGTCAATGGTGGTCATCGCCTCGGTTTGGTCAATCATTAAGTACCCCCCTGATTTTAAAGGTACTTTACGTTGCAAGGCTTTTTGGATTTCGTCCTCAACGCCGTGTAAATCGAAAATGGGTCGTTCGCCAGAATAATGTTCGATGACAGGCACTAAATCAGGAATATATTTCTCGCTAAAGCTTTTTACTTTAGCGACGGTTTCTCGTGAGTCTATTAATACTCGCTCAATACGCTCGCCTACCATATCTCGAAGTACTCGTAGCACTAGCGGTAAGTCTGCATAAACTAGCGAGTTTTTTAAAGGTGTACTGGAGGCATTGCCATTCGTACCATTATGAGTACTTTCGATGTTTTGCCAGAGATTCCGTAAAAAGCGCATATCACGGCGTAATTCTTCTAACCCAATTCCTTCGGCGGCAGTTCGGACGATATAACCGTATTGGTCGCTAAACTCTTCACGCAATTGCATCATGAATTGTCGTAAGCGCTCACGCTCTTGCGGGCTTTCGATTTTGCTAGAGACACCCGTATTAGAGCTATCAGGCATAAACACCAAGTAGCGTGAAGGAATAGTAATATAGGTGGTTAGACGAGCGCCTTTAGTACCTAAAGGGTCTTTAATGACTTGAACTAAGAGCTTTTTACCCTCATGCAAAAAGCTGCCAATATGGGGAGTCGGGGCGGGTAATGGACGAGAACCATCAGCATTAATAAAGTCATCCATATTGAGATTAGGCATAGTTAAATCAGAAGCATGCAAAAAGGCTGATTTATCCAAACCAATATCAATAAAGGCGGCTTCCATGCCCGGTAGGACTCGTGACACCGTACCACGATAAATATTACCCACCATGCCACGCTTAGAAGTACGTTCAACCAGTACTTCTTGCAAGACGCCATTTTCCAATAGTGCCACCCGTGACTCCTGTGGGGTGACATTAATTAATAATTCAGCACTCATATTATGTCTCTTATTATCGAGCGCCGTAATGGTGAGCTACTGACGACGCTTGGATTTACCTTAACTCGTTAATTATCACTCTATAATAGCAAATCAAAAGGTAATAACTACTTAATAGCTTAATTCTAGTTAAAGTACGTCAGAAAAGAAGGAGTACTTTAAGCGAGTACTTTGACACCATGCGTTTGTAATAATTGTGCGGTTTCAAATAAAGGTAAACCCATAACCCCTGAATGAGAGCCTTCTAAACGTTCAATAAAGACAGCCGCACGCCCTTGGATACCATAAGCGCCTGCTTTGTCTTGAGGCTCACCACTTTCCCAATAGGCTGCTATTTCAGCGTCACTAATTGGTCTAAACCAGACGCGACTGTGATTTAAGCGGACTGTTTGACCGTATGTTGAGCAGATTGCTACAGCGGTTAAAATATTGTGTTCTCGATTAGAGAGTGATTTTAAAATACGTCTAGCGTCGTCAAAGTCAGTAGGTTTTAACAGCAATTGATCTTCCACAAAGCCCAATGTGTCAGCTCCTAATACAGGTAGTACTTGAGTACTTTGCTCCCATACTGCCTGAGCTTTTTCTATAGCTAGACGTTGGACAAGTTCAAATGGATTTTCATTAGGGCGAGGCGTTTCATCAATATCAGCCACTTCTACGCGATAAGTAATACCGATTTGAGTTAATAGTTCACGACGACGCGGCGATTGCGAAGCTAAAATAATTTGTGGTTGCATAAGGTTAACTCTAATCAGCGCGATGGTAAGGATGGTTGGAGAGAATACTCCAAGCGCGAAATAATTGCTCGGCGACAATCACGCGCACGAGTGGGTGTGGAAAGGTCAAAGGGGACAGCGACCAACGGACTTCAGCGCGATCAACACAAGCTTTCGATAAGCCTTCGGGGCCACCGACTAGCAAAGCTACATCACGTCCACCGACCATCCATGTGTTGAGATTTTGCGCGAGTTGTTCGGTTGACCATGCTTTGCCTAACACATCTAAGGCAATGACTAAACTACCCGCTGGGATTGCAGCGAGTAGTTTGTCACCTTCCACTTCACGGATTTTTTTCAAATCTGCCGTTTTAGTGCGTTTTTCCGCTGTAATTTCATGCGGAATCACGCGGCAGTGAGGTGGCATGCGTCCAATATACTCATCAGTAGCTGTATTGACCCAGTCGGGCATTTTGCTACCTATGGCGAGTAAATGAATCCGCACGAATTAACCTGCCAAAGCTTGAGTATAAGCTTGGTCAAAGTTGCCATTCACGCCCCAGAGTTTTTCGAGATTGTAAAAATCACGGGTTTGGGCGGTCATAACATGGACAATAATATCGTTGAGATCCACTAATACCCATTCTGAGCCACCACTACCTTCTTCGCCTAAGGGGGCGTGTCCAGCTTCTTTGGCTCGTAAGGCTACTGCACCCGCAATCGAGCCGACGTGGCGGCTGGAGGTTCCGGTGGCAATAATCATCATATCGGTAATCGTTGATTTTCCACGAACATCTAGCACAGTAATATTTTGTGCTTTTAGATCTTCAAGGCTGTTAATAACCAGCGCTTTTAATGGTTCTAGTTCCATTTATACCTTAGTTTTGTAAAGTTGCTGAGCTTTTATCATAGCCCAGACGGGATCGGGAGTTAAATAACGCGGGCTTTCACCTCGCGCGATGAGATTGCGCAATTGCGTGGCTGAAATATCCAAACCTTTGATATCAATGGCTAATACGCCACCAGTAGGACGGTCTTTAAGTTCAGCAATTGAGTCAACCCAATAAGGTTGAAACCACGGGGTTTCTGTTGAGGTGTTTAGAGCATAACCAGGGCGGCCTACCACTATAAAGTGAGTCAAATTAAATAAGTCTTGCCATTCATACCAGCTTGGTAGCTGTAAAAAAGCATCGACACCAATAATAAAAGCCCATGATTGATTTGGAAATTCTTGATGTAATGCTCGCAGGGTGTGCACAGTATAGGAAGTTTTATCCTGACGCAACTCTCGATCATCCGCCACAAAGCGCGATTCGCCTTGAATCGCAGCTTTAATCAGTTCTAAACGCTGCAAACCAGAGGCAAGCGGCTGGCGGCGATGAGGTGGGACACGGTTAGGGATAAAGCGTACTTGCTCTAATTCCAGCGCATCTGCCACCTCTAACGCAATGCGCAGATGACCCAAATGAATAGGATCAAACGTACCGCCAAACAAACCTATCATATGCGTATTTGACCATCCCCTAATACAATGTATTTCTGTGAGGTCAGACCCTCTAACCCCACAGGCCCGCGAGCATGAATTTTATCGGTACTAATCCCAATTTCAGCGCCTAAGCCATACTCAAATCCATCCGCAAAGCGGGTAGAGGCATTCACCATCACTGAACTGGAGTCCACTTCACGCAAGAAACGACGAGCCTTGGTGTAGTTATTAGTGACAATCGAATCGGTATGTTGCGAGCTGTAGGTGTTGATGTGGTCAATCGCTTGGTCAAGCCCCGCCACCACGCGAATCGATAAAATCGGTGCTAAGTACTCAGTCACCCAATCTTCAGCGGTTGCGGCTTTAATCGCAGGCAAAATCGCACGGGTTTTTTCACAACCGCGTAATTCGACTTGTTTGGAGTGATAAAGATCGGCTAAGGGTGGGAGTACTTTATCGGCAATACTTTGAGCAACTAATAAAGTCTCCATGGTGTTACAGGTACCATAGCGATGGGTTTTAGCATTATCTGCGATTTTAATCGCCATCGGAATATCAGCTTCATCGTCGATATACACGTGGCAAATACCATCTAGATGTTTAATGACAGGAATCAAGGATTCATTACTGACTCGCTCAATTAAACCCTTACCACCACGAGGAATAATCACATCGACATAACTTTTAGCGCGTAGTAATTCACCTACCGCCGCGCGATCTGTCATTTCAATCACTTGTACGGCATGAGCAGGTAAACCCGCCGCACTTAAACCTTGTTGCACGCATTGGGCAATCGCTTTATTAGAGTGAATTGCTTCTGAGCCACCGCGTAAAATACAGGCATTACCCGATTTTAAGCATAAAGCGGCTGCATCCGCGGTGACATTGGGGCGGGACTCGTAAATGATGCCAATCACACCCAGTGGTACGCGCATTTTGCCCACTTGAATACCCGTGGGGCGGTAACTCATATCGGTAATCGTGCCAATCGGGTCGGGTAAGGCAGCAATTTGCCGTAAACCTTCCGCCATCGTAGCAATGTATTTAGGGATTAAAGTCAAGCGGTCGAGCATGGCTGCCTCTAAACCTTTTGCCTTACCTGCTTCTAGATCAAGCGCATTATCTTGTTGTAGTTGGGCTTGATGATCTAATAAAGCTTGAGCCATTAGTTCTAGGGCTTGGTTTTTAGCGGCGGTGTCGACTTTAGCCAGAATACGCGAAGCCGCGCGTGCTTGTTGACCCACTTGTTGCATATAGGCAGCGATATTCACGATTAAAGTACCTGTTCAGTCGTTATAGTCATAAGGCTAATGCTAATACCTGTACACCATAATGCAAGTGTTATTGCTTCATCCCATTGACGTTCGGTCGAGCGATAGGCATCGACTCCCACGCCTTTAGCATGTTGCTCAAGTCGCCCCAGCGCTTCAAACCCCACCGACCATTGTAATTTTTGTAAATGGGGTCGGGCACGTTGCAAGGCTTCACGGCGCATCGGCGTAATGGCAGGGGGCATGTTGCCTTGAGTGACTTCATAACCTTGACGCATCACCTCTGCGATAGCCCAAATAATCAGGGGCATCGCTACCTCTTCTGCTTGTAGTACTTTAAAGATATGCATCAAGCGCTGCGAGTCGCGTTGTAAAATAGCTTCACCTAAGTTAAACACTGTATAACGCGCATTATCAGCCACCGTACTGGCAATATGTTTGACTTCAATCGGTTGATCGCCAAAGAGTAGTTTAAGCTTTTGAATTTCTTGCTGGGCAGCCAGTAGATTGCCCTCCATGCATTCACTCAAATAGCGTAATGCTTCAGTACTTGCCTTTAACCCTGCGGCTTGAGCACGTTTTGCCACCCATGCCTGAGTTTTAGTGGGGGTCAAATCCCAAACATTAACAACGACACCTACTTTATCTAATGCCTTAAACCACGCTGAGTTGCGCTGGCTTTTATCCAGACGTTCGGATTGAATCAGAAGTACTTTATCCTGAGGGAGTACTTGTAAATAATGTTGTAGTGCTTTAGCGCCCGATTGGCCTAATTTGCCATTATAAAGCCGCAAGTCAATCAGGGTTTTTTGTGCAAAAAGTGATAAAGCACTGGCTGCTTCAGAAAGTGCTCCCCAGTCAAATTGGGCATCAACCGTTAACAATTGCCGTTCACTAAAACCTTGTTTTTGTGCGGCAGCTTGAATCGATTCTGCGGTTTCCATGACTTGCAAAGGCTCATCGCCCGTCACCCAATACACAGGCAATAGTTGTCGATTTAAATGATCTGCGACTTGTTCAACCGCTAATTGCATAAGTTTCTCTAAAAATTAGTAAGGGCTAACAGGTTTGTTGGTAACGCTGATAAAGCTGTTCTAGTGCTTCAAAATCACTAGCATTGCGCGATTGAATTTCTAGTTGATTTTGTTTGGCACTGCAGAAATGAAAAATATCAAAGTTACGTTTATTAATATTGCGTGTGATGTTATTGGCTTCACATTCATGTTGATCCAAACGATAAAGGTGTGTAGCCAGAGCGGAAACAGGTTCAGTAATATCTAGCTCAGTTAAGTTGTCCAAGACAGCTTTTAACTGTTCAAATTTTTGTGGTTGCTGCCATTTGATAAAGCGGAGTGCTTCATAGCGAATTAATGGGGTAATAACGAGTACTACATTTTCATCAGTTAATAAAGTACTCATTAAGGCTTTTACGGCTTCTTTTTCTAGGCTTGAAGTTGTGCCCTCAGTATCAAAAAAAGCAATCAATAGATTGGTATCCAAAAGTACTCGTCTTACCATTACGCAGCCCCTTGATTGAGTAAATCTAATAATTGCTGTTTAGCTTTTTGTTGGTCGCTGGGTTGGGTGTTATCGAGTTTTATACGATTAAGATCAATATCAAAAGCTTCTTTGAGTACATCGACAAGTGATGCCTTGGTTGGTGAAGGAATTGGCTTAGTACGAACTACTCCATCCTTATCACGTTCTAGTCGATAGGCTTCACCATCTTTTAGAGGGGAAAGTACTACTGAGGAGTGAGTAGTAACGTAAAAGGTGGTATTAGGAAATAGCTTTTTTAATAATGGAATAATTTGAGCTTGCCACGATAAATGTAAATGGCTTTCTATTTCATCGATGAGTACATAACCCTTGACATGTTGCAGATTGATCTCATTAGTAAAGTACCCGTAACCAGAAACAATAGCCTGAATCATTTTTAGAATAGAAGCAAAGCCCGTACTTAAATGCGATAGTTCACGAAGCTGATTTTCGATTTTAATACTGACGCGACCATCACCACTGATTTGTAAGAACTCAGGATCAATACGAGAGTCAATTTGATTGAGCAAACGAAGTACTGTGTCAATTTCAACTTTGCGGTTGTCTTCTGGTTTTTGGTAGGGATTGGCTGATTGGGCTAGAGTAATGAACCAGTCCTCAATACTGATATTCATATTTAAATTGGCAAAACTATTACTCATGCCATCTATAATTTGATCAAAATAGTTTTTTTTTCGTTGTTGAAAATTTCCTATTTTTATAGTGTTCTCATTATTAGATTTGTGATGAATAAAGCCTCTATTTTGAGAGGCTATGAAAATAACTGGACAGTTGTGAGATGGAATATTAGCTTGACTGAAGTGCTCTAATATCATACGTGTAACAGGTATTGGGGTTTTTATGCTATCAACATGGACAGCTTTATATAAAAATTTATTAGATTGCAAACGATAAACGAATTGCATACATTCATTGTGCCTAAGCAAAAGAAGCTGAAACAATGCCTCTAATGTTTTGGTTTTACCAACTCCATTAACTCCGATTAGTGCATAAACCCTTTGATCAGGCTCTAATTTTAGCTCAACGCTACCGACTCCTATTAGTCCATCAAATCGTATTTCGTTGTTCATCAAGAGTCCTAACCTTTTAAATGATCATCAAGGGCACATACACCAATAATGGTAACAGACAATAACTTATGCAAGTCTACACGCTTAACAAAAGCTAAGCATAACATCCCTATTTCATAAGCGAACTAGGCTTACACCGTTCGTCTATTAATTACCTGTTAACATCACAGTTGACCGCGCAAAATGAGTAGTTGCCAACCATACTCAGTCTATCACTATGCTTGCTGACTGGACTGATCTATGGCTTCAAATCATCTTGCTTTTCATTTACCGGATGCTTTACAAAATGCTCAAGCATTGGCAGCGGTGCATTATCAATTTAATAATCAAAAAGCCGTCGTTTTAAGCTCTTTAGCTTTAGCCTATCAAGTCAATTCGGAGATTAGTCGTACTCGGATTGCTCCGGTGATTTTAGAAACCAGCACGCACGAAATTCATATGGAAGCTCCCGTCGTTAAAGCGCCCGTCATAGTAGATCACTCTATCCAATTTGGTAAGGTCGAAGTCCCCATCACGGCTAATAGTAAAAATAGTGCAGTGACCGCTAAACAACGTTTAGCTATTGCAAAAACGCTAAATCCAACAGTGGTAAAACCCATCCCAGTCGCTAAAGTCAAAAAACCTCAATACGTATGGAAGCAAGGGCATGGTGCGATTGAGAAAGTAGATCGTCGTACCGGTGAAATTTTTCACTTATGTGAGGTTGGTAAGGAAGAGCAGGTTGCCGCTTAAGCTTTGTTATAACTAGAAAATCATTACAGTAGCACTCATTATACTGCGCTAATCTGCTAGAGTTAGTGCCTAGGTTATAAAATAGTACTGTTATAACATAATCACTTTGAATAGTTGTGAAGCGAGGGTGGGTAACTATGGTGCGTAAAAGCGACCTAGGAAGGGTTGTATTACTCTGTTGTTTGGGCTTAAGTGCGTGTCAAAATGATGTTGTTTACTTAAAAGAGCCACTCACTATAAAAACTATTTCTGATCAAAATGAAGGGGTTGAGAGCTTTGATAAAGCCCCTATTGTTCAGGCTCCTAATGCTACATTAACTCGTATCCAGCAAAAATTTAATGCACCTTTAAGTTGTAAAGCGACCGTATTACAGCCGGCAGTATTTGGGAGTCGTACTAAAAAAGTATTAGTACAAGAAGGGGTAAGACGTTATTCCAGTAAGTCAGCCGTGACTCAAACTAATTCGGTAAAAATACAAACGATGCCGGCACGATTTGCAATTGAGACAGTGCCCGCTGTTTATAAAACTATCGTAGAAAAAATTGCAGTGAAACGGGAGCGTCCTGAGCTTCAGGTGGAGCCACCGCAATATCGTACTGTAATCACTAAGCAAGAAATTAAACCTGCGCATCTTCGTTGGCGAGCAGGTTGCCTATC
>JBDKGX010000088.1:0-10124 GCA_039797965.1 Pseudomonadota bacterium | reverse complement strand
TTAGACCTAGAATAGTACTTTAAACTGCTATACCCAATTGACAGAGATCACCAAAACGTGATCACATTTCAGAATGATTTTTAAATAAAACGCTAACGCAGGGAGTACTTCATAATGACTCATACCAATCCTATTTCCTGGCATGATCGTGCTCAACTCATCCAGTTTAGAGGTCAAGCGTTTATTGATGGTCATTACGTTGATGCACAAAAAGGGGCAACCTTTGCCAATTACAGCCCCATTGATGGGCGCTTACTCAATCATATTGCGGCTTGTGATGACCTCGATGTGGATTTAGCGGTAAAAGCAGCTCGCACCGCTTTTGAAGACGGACGTTGGGCAAAGCTCCCCCCCACTAAACGTAAACGGATTTTGTTCAAACTCGCTGATTTAATAGAACAACACACTGACGAACTTGCTCTGCTTGAAACTTTAGATATGGGCAAACCTATTCGTGATAGTTCTACTATTGATGTGCCCGCAGCAGTGCGGTGTTTGCGTTGGTACTCTGAAGCGATTGACAAAGTCTATGATGAAATTGCCCCCACTCCTCATAATGTACTGGCTACTATTACCCGCGAACCTTTAGGTGTTTGTGGTTTGGTCGTGCCTTGGAACTTCCCGCTATTAATGGCTATGTGGAAAATCGCCCCCGCTTTAGCGACAGGTAACTCCATTATTTTAAAACCTGCGGAACAATCCTCACTCACCGCGATTCGGTTGGGGGCTTTGGCGGCTGAAGCAGGTATCCCTGATGGGGTGTTTAATGTTGTTCCTGGTTTGGGCGAGCAAGCGGGTAAAGCTTTAGGACTACACAGGGATGTAGATGGCGTATTTTTTACTGGCTCTACGGCAGTCGGTAAACTATTTATGCAGTACTCAGGTCAATCGAATCTAAAGAAATTGGGCTTAGAATGCGGTGGTAAAACAGGGCATATTATTTTAGCCGATTGTGAGCATTTAGATGATGCGGCTAAGGCAGCGGGATTTGGAATTTTCTTTAATCAAGGTGAAATGTGTACCGCAGGCTCACGTTTAATTGTGGATGCCGCAGTAAAAGACGAAGTACTCGAACGCTTAAAGGTGTTTTCTACTCTAATGCAGCCCGGTGACCCTCTCAATCCCAGCACACGTCTAGGCGCAATGGTTAATCCTGAGCATACTCATCAAGTGATGAAATACATTGAGCTAGGCAAACAAGAGGCTCATTTGTGGATGGGCGGCGAGCAGCGTCAAGCAGTGGCTGGTGGGTGTTATATTGAGCCAACCATCTTTGATCAAGTCCCTTATCAAGCACGAATTGCCCAAGAAGAAATTTTTGGCCCTGTACTTTCCGTGATTACTGTCAATGGCGTGGAAGAAGCCGTGCGAGTGGCTAACAGTACTATCTATGGTCTGGGAGCGGGGGTATGGAGTGACAATGTCAATACACTGTTTAAGGCTACTAAGAATTTACGAGCAGGGGTGGTATACGCCAATTGTTATGACGCTGATGACATTACTACCCCCTTCGGTGGCTATAAACAATCCGGTATAGGGCGCGATAAATCTTTACACGCTCTAGAAAAATATACCGAACTGAAAACCACTTGGTTACAGCTCAAATTTTAACATTTTGTTATTAAAGTAATACCGAGCCATCAGTACTTCTAGCATTAGGCAATTTCTCGCTCGCCTAATGTTTTTAAGTACTTGGATTATTTCAAGTACTTGTCCTCTAATGACTTACACCTGATTCAACAGCATTAACTCGCCCGGATGCGGATTGAGATAGTATTGTCTATCAATATAAGGCATAGGATGACGTCTAAAGTGATGTTTTAATAGAGTAATCGGCACAATCAACGGGATGTAGCCTTGTTGATAACGTTCAATCATTTCCACCAACTCAGCACGATCTTCACTATCCAAGTACTCTCGCAAGTAACCCATAATATGCGACAAAGTATTAGCTTGCTGTCCTCGTGTAGCAATGCGTTTTAGTACTTGCATCAGTAGTGTGATGTATTGGTGACTTAATGCTGGTAAATCGACGGCATTCTTACCTGCCTGCGCTACTAACTGCCCTAATTGCCGTAAGCCATCCTGATCGTGCGCCATAATCAAATACTTATGATCACTATGAAACTGTACTAAGTCATTCGGCTTAATACCCTTAGCGAGCAACTGTTGCCAACGATGATAAACATAAACGCGTTGAATAAAGTTTTCGCGTAGATGCGGGTCACCTAATCGCCCTTCTTCTTCTAGAGGTAAATTAGGAAATTGTTGTTTTAAAGCAGCTGCGAATAACCCTGTCCCTACCTTTTCAGGTGAGCGCTTATATAAGTACTCCGCGTCATAAACCTTAACACGTTCCATCCCGCAACTAGGCGAATCCTTCTTGAGGATATACCCTGCTAACAAAGGTACTCGTGCTTTTATTTTATCGATAGCTTCTGTTAAAGGTTCTGTGTAATCAAAAACCTCACCTTTTACAGTTTGTGCTCGAATACTTTCACCCTGTCTTACTAAGTGAATAGGTATCCTTGGAATACCCAACCCTGCACTGACCTCTGGACAAAAGCTAATAAACTCAAAGTACTCACCTAATGTTGATTTAATGTAGTCATTCTTCTTGTGTGCACCATCGTAGCGCACTAACTCGCCTAATAAGCAACTACTAATACCCACTCGAATACGCTGTGACATCAATTTTTCGCCTTTAATACGTTTAAAAGGCTTTTAGAGGATTTCTGAAAAAAGCACAAGCAATAAAAAGCCCCTTAAGTACTCTTAAGAGGCTTACTGTCATAAGGTCAATACACTAGTGATATTATTTGATTACAGCTTGTAATGATACTTGATTGACTGGGTGATGATGGTAACGCACTGGCGCTGCTGTTGTTGTAGCAGTTTGATAAACCACACGATCTACTACTGTGCCGGGGCGTTGATGATGACGTACGGGTGCAGGTTTTACGTACACTACTTTTTTAACTACCACTACAGGTTTTTTCTTCACTACTACTTTCTTTTTAGCCTGTGCTGCTTGTTTAACTACAATAATTTTTACTGTGTTTTGGGCTTTACGTTGATGATGAGCTGCACGAGCCATTTGCTCACGATGATTATTATAGACACGTTGTGGGTGACGTGCGTCTACTACCACAATATTCGCATTAGCAGGTACTGCCTGAAGCGTTACTTGGTTTTGACCACCCGCTTGAGCAGAGCCCATCATACCTAAAGTAGATGCTAATAATGCTGCAATTAAAGTTAATTTTTTCATCTTTATATCCTCTATAATTAATCAGGCTTCCATCGGTATCAGGTTGAGTAAGTGGTGCTGTTTTGCTGTCACACTTTACTGTTATTAACGAAACCTATTATAGATTTGTTGACTTTTTTGTTTGTGCATTAAGTCACACTTTCACGTGAATTATGTCACAGAGGCGGTTGCTAATTTAGCGGCAAATGCCATAAACAGGGTTCCCACTCCCCCCGTAGAAACCGCTGATAAACGCTTACGACGTTTAAATGCGTCAGCTAAATAAACACCTGCATAAATCAACGTTGCTAAGTATAAAAAACTCATTATCTGTAAAGTCACCGCTAAAATGACAAATGAGATAGCTTTATTTTCATAAGTAGGATCAACGAATTGCACAAAAAATGACAAGAAAAATAAAATGGCTTTAGGGTTTAATAAACTAACCACTAATGAGCGTTTAAAGGGTGAGTTATTATCGCCACTATTATTTAAAGGCTGCTCAATAGCTTCCTCAAGATTACGTTGATTCCAATTTTGTATAGCAGATTTCAACAATTTAAAACCAATATAGGCTAAATATAATGCCCCTGCAGATTGAATCACCTTAAAGACTAGAGGATAAGCAGTCAATACAGAAACGGCGCCCAATGCAGTAAGAGCCATTAACACAGCATCCCCTACAAATATTCCAGCAGCACCCGCCCATCCCGCTTTCACCCCACGTTGTGCAGCCGTCGCCAATACATAAAGTGAGTTAGGCCCTGGTAATAAGATAATTGCAATACAACCAATAAAATAGGTTGCATAATTCAGCACGCCGAATTGCTCCATGATTCAAAACCTACTCATGCTAACTAGTTAGAAATAAAAACTCAGAATAATACTGAAAGTACTTAAGAATAAGCGAGTACTTTAGGCAGATAGCATTGCACTATCTGCCTATAAAACATTAACTATTTTATTGCGCAATAATGTCTTGAGTATTCGCACCTATGTTAATAGTTTGGCCTTGAGTTTCAATAAAATCAGCCATTTGCTCTTGCATTTCTAATAATACAGGTAAACTAGGCTCTGGATACAATAACGAGGCATGCCCCCCTGCACTAAACCGTACTACGCCATCTACCTTAGCGGTATTCGTCGCAGTAATTTTAGTCAAACCCATTTGGCGAATGAGGGGTTCAGTTCCCGACAAGGGTGCATTACTAACCGTATTAGGAATCACTTGATCGCTAGGTGAATTAGCAGACCCTACTACCTCGTGTAACAACACCTGATGAGTAGCACCTACTCCCCCTGCTACAACAATAGGATCAGCAGGATCTAATAGGGTTTGAGTAACCGCCATAAACTGGTCATATGCAGCAGTCCCTTTCACCAAACCTTTTGCCGCCAAGCCCGCTTGTATTCTTGGTCCAAAAGTCACAGAGGCATCTAATAAACGTGCAATCCCTCCACCAGGCACTGACAGTAAAGCGGTGGTAGAGCGATCTTCAATACTTAAATAATTAGCGCCTACTATACTTCCTAATGATATGCCCGCAAAACTGACATCATTTGAATTTAACTTAACACCAGTATCACTTTGCAAATTACCTAAACTATTACGCAGTACTAAAATGTCTGAAACTGCTTGACGAATATTGTCACGTGAAACCAATGGATTAGACAAATTAATAAAGTGCGCGCCTGAGGGATCAATTTTACCATCAGCACCCGCTGCAGAGGTCTCATTATTGACTAAATCTACATCAAAGGTACGCTCTATCGGTAGTTTAAAGGGAGCAGTTTCGGGATCTAACCCATTAATACCGTGTAGAGGTAAATCAATACCAATGACTGCATACCCCTCACTGGCTAAACGATCTGCAATCGCAATAATAGTAGAACGATTACTAGTAATACCATGTTGGTAAATGACCACCGGCCATCCCGTAGTCGGCATCACTTTACCAGATAAGCTATTAGGTACAATCATTGCCACTGGAATATCCAAATCCGCTATTTTTTTAGGACTAGGATTATAACGGGTTAACCAACCTCCATTTGCACCTACCCAAAAATACGATAATGGAGCTTGAGGGTTTAAATAATAAGGTACTTTCAATTTACCCTGATGAATATCCGCATAACCGGGTAAATTAACTCGTATATTATTAGTATTTTTGCCTGTAAACTGCGTACTCAGTGCCTGTCCTACAGCTTGACTCTTAATAGCATTCAGTACAGGTTTTACGGATTGTGTAGTAAAAGACCAACTCAAAATAATATTTTCTTTAGCTACACCCGCACTGCCAACCACATTTTCTTGAGCATTAATTTGCTGGCGTAACGCCTCAGAAGTCGCATTACTAAAAGAGTCTGAACCTTTTAATAATGCATAAGAAGTACTGGTTGAAAAGGCTTTGCTATTTTTATCCTGAAGACCATTGGTGAGTATGACTAAATAACTAGTACTTTCTTTTAGAGGTTTTAACGGTACAAATGCCAAATTCAATCCTGAACTATCTAATGTTACTAATAACTCACTATTAGGCACTTCGCGACTAATACTACTCACCAAACTATTAGCTTTAGTCACTTCATAGACACGAACGGACTGACCTAGCTTAATAGAACTAGCTTTGGGTATTTCATTCAAAGCAATAGTAAATGGCATAGTTAAACTAAAACCATCTAGAGTATTAAGCATACTGCTAAATACATCCGTTGCTCCGCCACTTAATGGAATATTTAATGTACCGTCTTGAGTACCACTCAATAATAAATCATTAGTAGTAGGAATTTTACCATTAGCAGGATCAAATACTATTTGGGCAGTAGGGCTATACTGAACCGTCGGAATAACTTCGACGGGACTACTATTACTATCTGAACCACCACAGCCATTTAACCCTAATAACACTCCCGCTACGATCAAAGCCATACGAAAATTTGGTTTACTCATCAGCTCTCTCCTAATGGCAGTAGTTTTATAACTACTCATTTTTTAATGTAGTACTTAACTAGTCATAAATCGTTTCGAAAAATTAAAATGACCAGTTTAGCTGTGTACTTAAAATATTTACGTTAGAGTCATAAGTACCGCTGATTGTATGTGCTCGAGTCGCATCAATATTATTTTTATTATTAATTTCGGCTTCTTTAGTAAAGATATGTGTATAGCCCATATCTACGCTAAAGTTTTTACGTGGCTTATAATTAGCTCCAAAACTTACCCAAGTGCGATTAGTATCAGGCGTGCGTGGGCTACGGTGTACAGCATCAGGAACAGGGGTTTCATCATAAGCAATCCCTGCCTTTAATTTCCAACGATTATTATATTGGTAATTAGCACCGATGGAGTAACGATTAGCATCTTTCCAATTTTGAGGCAGATTAGTGACATCACTATTATCACTGTTACGTACTACTTGTAGCTTATTAAAACTACTCCAGCGAGTACGAGTAACATCACCTAATAGCTCTAAACGATCATTAATTTGATGGGCGACTGATAATGAAAAACTTGCCGGTAATCCTGCCTCAGCGGTCACACTATCGCTTTTAAATAAGGGAACATTCTTTAATACCGTGGGCATATTAAAAGTGGCATTGCCCTCTAATGTGTGCTGCATACGAGATCGATAACTAGCCCCAACACGCGTTTTATTGGTCGGCTTAATTAATAAACCAAGATTATATCCTGTTTCAACATTATCTCCCTCTACCTTAACAGTACCATCAGCAAGATTCGTACAAGCACTCGCAGGTATCAAACCTCGTGCTGCTAAACCCAAACAAGAGCTTTTTGAATCCACCGCACTGGTTAATTCTACCTCCATTTTTTGAACGCTAATGCCCGCCCCGACACTCAATTTATCGTTGACTTTATAAGCTATCGATGGATTAAAGTTAATGGTTTGGATATTAGATTCTAAAGTATGATAACGCCCGACCCAATCCTCATCATATTTAGTACCCAAACCAAAAGGTGCGTTAATACCCACCCCAAAGCGCCATTTTTGACCTTTGCCTTTAACTAAATAAGCATTCGGAATAAAACCTGTCTTTCCACCATCATCATTTTTCCCTGCAATCTTGGTACCTAAAGCAGGTGGATTAGTAGAACCATTGTTAGTGAACTTTGCTTTGGGGGCAATAATGTGACCTGCAATTGCCGTATGAGTACCTGCGGGTAATTCAGTCATACCCGCGGGATTAAACCAAATAACGGATGCATCGTCAGCGGTGGCGGCAACACCTGCATAAGCATTCCCAGTTCCAGAACCTGACTGATTAGCCAATGCAAATCCTGCAGCATGAAGAGTGGTGGTGCTACAAGCTAGCGCAATTGAGACAAATAATAGTTTTTGAATGTAGTGATGACTCATTACGAACTCCTCCTGTTGTAATCAACCAACACTAACAAAAATAAAAGCGCTTTGCATTACCATTTAAACGACAACAAATTGACGCTACGTAAAGTACAAACTAAATAAAAGCTAATAAAAACTAGCACTCGTCTTAAACTATCATTAGGATGAGTTCTATGCTCCTAATAAGCTTAATGGCTCGTGTGCTTGATCTAAAAATGGAGCCTATAATTAATTTAAACACCTGATAATGAAAGGATATTATAATGGTCGATACAGTTAAAATCTTAGGTAGCTTGTTAAGTAGTGGTGTGCTATCCAGTGGCTCCGGCAGCAATGTACTAGGCAATTTATTAGGTGCCGCTTTAGGGGGTAATCAACAAGCTAGCGGTATGATCGGTATGTTGGGCAGTTTATTAGGGGGCAATAATCAACAATCCAGTGGAGGAATTGGAGGTTTATTGGGTAGCCTATTAGGTGCTCAACAGCAACGCCCTCCACAAAATGGAGGAGTCGGTGACTTGCTGGGTAGCTTACTAGGTGGTGCAACCACTCAACAATCCCAACAAAACAGTGGTCTAGGCGGATTATTAGGTAGCCTAATGGGTGGACAACAGCCACCAGCACCTATGCAGCCTTCTGCTCAAAATGGCGGGGTGGGTGATTTACTAGGAAGTCTCTTAGGGGGAAATAAAAACATTGCGGCTAATGGTGGCACGCCTGATTTAGGCAGCTTGTTAGGCGGTGCAATGTCAAAGTACTTAGGTACACAAACTGCTGACCCCAAACTCAACGACCTCACCGACAGCTTCTTGCCCCCTCAAGCCGTCAATGCTCAAGCCTTGCAAGATCAAGCCACATTATTAATTCGTACCATGATTAATGCCGCCAAGGCAGATGGCAAAGTCGATAACACCGAGCAAGATCGTATTTTAGCGAAACTAGGGACATTAGATGCTGAAGAAGCCGCCTTTATTCGTAGCGAAATGCAAGCTCCTTTAAATGTCGAGGCTTTTATTAACAGCATTCCAGCAGGACAAGAGCAACCAATTTATACCGCATCGTTAATGGCAATTGATTTAGATACCCAACAAGAAGCGCGGTACTTAATACAATTGGCACAAGGTCTACGTTTAAGCCCTGCTATCTGTAATCAAATCCATGAACAGGTCGGCGCTCCCAAACTTTACGCTTAACATTGGATCGGGGATAAAGGTCACGCACCTCTATCCCTCCTAAAGGCTTCGAGTACTCAGGTGACTCAGTTATGCTAAGTACTTTGGCACCTGAGGTTAATTAAATCATGTTCAAACCCAAAGTACTCCCCCTACTATTACCTTTACTTCTTACTATGCCGTTTGCTCAAGCAGATGAGGTTTGGAACACTAATACTGGAAAGATAGTTTATGACTCTGATCAAGGCTCTACAGCCGTTTGGACATACGGCGAAAAAGAACAAGCAGGCGTTATTTATATTTTAGGGTTGGCTCAAGTGTATCAGAATCGCACGCGCTATGATGGCTACTGGGCGCAGAAAACCGCTAAACAAAAATGTAACTCTGAACGTATCGGCTTAAATGGCAAATTAACACCTTACTGGGGTCGATTCCAAATTCGCTTTATTGACAAGGATTTTCCATCGCGTTGGGAAGCCTTGTGGAGTTATTGCGATCAGCCCGCTCAAGCTAGCAAAATCATCGGTACCCCCATAACAGCGCAATAACTAGCTTTTATTAACCACCTTTAGCTAAAAGTATTAACCTTGTGCTAAAGGTGTGATTTTTTATAAAACCGCTATAATACTAACCATATGACCGATCTATGCTGATTATTTAAACCCCATCTATCGGCATTTTCAGTAAAAACTAATTTTTTTGCATACACTGATGGTAGCCCCATGTATCGAGTTAATCCTAATATGAAACAACAACAATCCCATAAAATTCGTAAAGCCGTCATTCCGGTGGCGGGATTAGGCACTCGCATGTTGCCTGCCACTAAAGCTATTCCCAAAGAAATGTTACCTGTAGTGGATAAGCCCTTAATTCAATACATTGTGACAGAATGTGTGGCGGCAGGTATTAAAGAAATTGTGTTGGTCACTCATTCTAGTAAAAACTCTATCGAAAACCATTTTGATACCAGTTTTGAACTAGAAACGATGCTAGAAAAGCGCGTTAAGCGTCAATTACTGGAAGAAGTCCGTTCGATTTGCCCTAAAGATGTCACCATTATGCATGTGCGCCAAGGGGTAGCCAAAGGTTTAGGGCACGCAGTACTTTCTGCCTATCCACTGATTGGTGATCAGCCGTTTGCGGTGATCTTGCCTGATGTGTTGATTGACGACGCTTCTTGCAATTTACAAACTGAAAACTTGGCTCGCATGCTAGCACTTTATGATGAAACCAATGCTAGCCAAATTATGGTAGAACCTGTTCCATTAGAAAATGTGTCGTCCTATGGGGTCGTAGACATCAATGGTCACACCCTTGAAGCCGGCAGCTCTGTGCCAATGG
>JBDKGX010000087.1:0-10224 GCA_039797965.1 Pseudomonadota bacterium | reverse complement strand
TATACCAATCGCTTAAAGAGCAAAAAAGTAATTTTCCTTTTATTTTACAAGATTCGGAAAAACCCCTAGTTATTTATAAAGATGATAATTTAGATAAATATTATGAAATAACACTCTGTAAACTAGCCCATGAATTAGGTATAAATACCCCGAATTTGACGTAAATCGTAAATATTGTAGGGTAATACTTTAGAGGCGTTGAAAGGCAAGTAATTATATGTTGTGGTAGTGTTTACACGAGTAGGATTTTCATAGGACTAAGGGATAGCTGTGATAACAGTAAAGCATTATTATTGTGAAAGTGATAGGGGAATTTATTAATTGCATGTTCCTCAACTCTTCTAAGTCATGACCAATATATTTATATTAAGCCCTCAATACCACCCAGCGCCCATCGATTAGCCCCTCCATTGGGGCAAATTTAGTTTTGTAATTCATTTTGGGCGAATCGGCTATCCAATAGCCGGGGTAGACATAATCTAATCCTAATTCTTTTGCCCAGTGGATTTGCCATAAAATGCAAAAAGTACCTAAACCGCGCTCTTTAGCCACGTCTGGATCATAAAACGTATAAACCAATGACAAACCCTGTTGCAGCCAATCGGTCGTAGCCACGGCTAATAGCTTACCCAATGGATCATACACCTCAATCATAACCGTGCGAGACCAATGGGCTTTGAGAAAATTAGCAAAGTCAGACACATCATCCGTATCCATCCCACCGCCAGAGTGACGCTGACTCACATAACGGCGGTAAAGAGGTTCGTACTCAGGTTTAAAGCCATCGGTATTAACTTTGACTATTAAATCTTGATTACGCTTCCAGTTACGCTTCTGACTGCGATCGGGGCGAAAATAATGCACAGGAATACGAGTCGAAATACAGTCACTACAGTGTCTACAGCACGGACGGTACACCTCATTACCACTACGCCGAAACCCACGATTGAGTAAATGTCCGTACTCGTCATTGGTAATGACTGAGTGCGGGTTTACCAATAAATTCATGGCTTGACGTTCGGGTAAATACGGACACGGATGTACCGCCGTAATATAGAGCTCTAGCGCATTATCCAACATGAAGTACTTCACTTAGACTGACGTTACAAACCGCTGCACACAGTCTTTCTACATCCGGTAAACGAATAAAACCACCGCGCTCTTGGAATAAACCTTGGCGTTTCCATTCGGATAAGGCACGACTCACGGTTTCCACGGTCATTCCTAACAACTCGCCAATTTCCACACGCGATAACGGCAACGGTACCCAGCCTTCAATCCCTTTAGGAGCAGTCTCACACCAGCGAATTAAAAATGCACCCAAACGCTCGCCCGTTTTCTTAGCTCCTAGTTCCACCAACATATCTTCGGCTTTCATAAGGCTTTGAATCCAACGCTGCGTGAGTAACCCGTCTACTTCAGGATAATCATGCTTAATTGCCATTAACTCATGCAGAGAAAAGCGACACAAATCCACTTTGGTGAGAGCCATCGCCGTATGAGCATATTTACCGCCCACAATACCCTCAAAACCAAATAAATCACCCGCATGAAGTACCCTGACAATATGAGTACGCCCATTGGGTAAAATACTCAGTAACTTCACAAAACCAGAGCGAACCGTATAAGCATAAGGAGCGGGATCACCCTGATAGTACAAAGTATCCTGCCCACCAAAGGTGACGACAGACGGGTGAAAGTCTTGGGTCACTTGTCCTAATTGTTCGGCTGACATTTTAGCAAAAATACTTAAATGACGAATCTGGCAGGATTGGCAGACATGACCGGCAGACTGCTGCAACATGCAAACATGCTCCTATAATAGCTAAATGAGGTAACGATAATGATTACTAACTATCTTACACAATTTAGCAAGCAGTGTGACAGACACTACCGCTAAATCGAAACGAAGTTATTAACCATTTGTCATTGATCTTTTGCAATTACACATTAATTAGTTACCTAAGTACTAAGGACAACCACTCGTTCATGAGTCTAGATGCAGTAAATTTCATACCGACATAAAGGGATTTAACTCATTTACGTATTAATGTTGAGCCAGTACTTTAATACTAAGTAATCTACTAGGTTAATTTTAGTGGTTGAATGGGCGGAATGAGCGGCTAAAAACTGCACTTTATCAGTTAGGGGCTTGTATAAATTACTAAATTACTCAACTTTAACGCACTTAAAAACTAACGGTTAACATTGTGTATAAAATTAAGCTTAAATTTGCTATTAAATAATTCTTAGGCAAAATCAACAGGGAGAGAACTAAGCTAGTGTAAAAAGCTCAATATTATAAACCCCTATTGAGGGTACTGAGTATCCACTGAATATGATGTAATCACGCTATCATCACACAACACCCTGTACTAAAATGAACGTACCCCTACCATTGCACCCTGTATGCCACAGAAAAAGGCCACGGAGCTTTAGACATGAAATGCCTACGCTTAACCCTATTACTATGGATTAGCCTACTAGGAGGGTTAGGTGTCCTGCCTATTACTGGGGTAGCCGCTGCCCCCATGCCCACTCTTAGTGTGCAATTTTATAAAGCTCATACCCCGTCTGAAACTCATATGCAGCAGCTATTAAGCAAAATGGTGGAAATTCAAGATTTTGCTAGATTTGTGAATCAAGAGTTTAAGCTTACTCATCCTATTCAAGTACGCTTTGGGCATTTTGATGGCCCTTTATACGATCTCAAACGCCATACTATTGATGTACCTTACAATTTTATGGCTGAAATGATCATGCTATTTAATAGCGCTCGTTATGGTCGTACAGGTTTATTACCTACGCAAGCGGCGATGGATACGCTTATTTATGTACTATTTCATGAGCTAGGGCATGCTTTTATAGAAATGTATAAATTACCCCTGTTTGCTCAAGAGGAAGATGTGGCAGACTATTTTGCTACCACCGTACTTTTGGATTCATTTTCAGGGGGAGCAGAGATTGCGATTAGTACGGCAGATATGTTTGATATTGCTAGTCGACTCTATGGTAGTGCTAACCCTAAAAATCATTGGGATGACCACAGCGTTGATATTGTGCGTTCACAACGGTTATTGTGCCACGTTTATGGCAGTAACCCCACACGCCACAAACTACTCGCCACCCATCATCGCTTTTTAAAAACCCAAAATAAAATTTGCCAACAGCGCTATCAACAGTTATTAGCCTCTTGGAGTATTCAACTCACACCCTTTTTAAAACCTAATTCCACTCGACTAGCACGTACTATTATTATTCCTGCCCCTAAAAAGCTGCGAGCGAAAAACTTAGTAAAAGCTAAGTTCCGCTCAAAAGCGGCCTTCAAAACGCGCTCGAATCGTAAAGCTAACCATCGCTACTTTCGGCTGACTCCATACTAAGCAATAAAGTCTCTAACGATTCGGTACCTAGAACTTCCAAAGCAGGTAAATCATCTAAGGATTTTAAATTAAAATAATCCAAAAACTGCCGAGTCGTACCCCATAAAGCGGGACGACCAGGGACTTCTTTATGCCCTAGTACTCGAATCCAATCGCGTTCTTGTAGAGTTTTAAACACATTGGGATTAATGCCCACGCCGCGCACTTCTTCAATTTCTGCACGGGTAATGGGTTGCCGCCATGCAATCAAAGCTAACGTTTCTAATAAAGACCGTGAGTACTTGGCAGGGCGTTCGTCAAAATGACGCTGTACCCATGACTGATAAAAAGCTCTAGTTTGCAACCGAAACCCCGAAGCTGTCTCGCGTAGCTCAAAACTACGCCCAGAACATAACGTCCGCAAGGCGGTTAAACCTTGGCGCAAATCCGGTTTGGTTACCTGTTCTTCAGGGCTAAAATAACTTTCCAACTGCTCTAGTGACAAAGGTTTATCACTGCTTAATAAAATAGCCTCCAAAATCAAGGCTAACGCATCGTGATTAATACTAGATTCCATTTAGGCTGCCACTTTAGTAATCAGTAACGACTCATAGGGAGTACTTTGTGGAAGTACCTCAATGAGATGCGCTTTCAGTAGCTCTAGTACTGCCATTAAAGTTACCACGACCCCACGCCGCCCCTCTTCTACCGTAAATAATTGCTGAAACGGTACTGAAGTGCTGTGTTGTAAAGTACTGAGTACTTTAGCCATACGATCACGAATGGATAAAGGCTCACGACGAATACTATGATGTGAAAGTACCTCAGCCCTTTTAAGCACTGCCTGACAAGCCATCAATAACTCACGCAACTCCACATCAGGTAAAGGTATTGCTTGAGCAACTTTTTCTGCCGCCGTGTGAGCTGCAAAAACATCGCGCCCCCATCGAGGTAATTGATCTAATGCCAAAGACGCTTTTTTAAAGCGTTCGTATTCTTTTAAGCGCTTAATCAGTTCTACACGAGGGTCGCACTCTTCATCCGTACCAGAAGGGTCGATAGGCAATAATGCACGTGATTTAATTTCCGCTAACAATGCTGCCATGACCAAGTACTCCGCCGCTAAATCCAGATTAAACTCTTTCATTAGCTCTACATAGCTCATGTACTGTTGCGTAATTTGCGCGATGGGGATTTCACTAATCTCTAAATTTTGCCGTCGAATTAAATACAGTAGTAAATCCAAAGGCCCTTCAAAGGCTTCAAGTACTACGGCTAGCGCATCCGGTGGAATATAAAGATCATCCGGCAACGTGGCGAAAGGCTCGCCACGCACCCATACGAGTGGAGTACTCGCTTCACTAGTAGCTTTAGGCACGATGAGTAAAATGAATCGCGTCTAATACATCATCCATCGTTTGTCGAGCAACTCTGCGGGCGGACTCAGCCCCTTCTCGGAGAATCGATTGAATCAACGGGCGATTATTTTCGTATTCTGCGGCACGACCTTGAATAACCGTTAGCTCGGCTTTTACCGCATCAATTACAGGGCCTTTACACTCAATACAGCCAATACCCGCACTGCGACAACCCTGTTGTACCCACTCGTGAGTACTCGTTTCGGTATAAACCTTATGCAATTCCCATACAGGGCATTTCTCAGGATTGCCCGCATCGGTACGACGTATCCGTGCTGGGTCTGTAGGCATCGTACGAATTTTCTTTTCGACCTGATCGAGTGGCTCCCGTAAAGCAATAGTATTGCCATACGATTTAGACATTTTTTGACCGTCTAACCCTGGCATTTTTGAGGCTTTGGTTAAAGCGGCCTGAGGCTCTGGGAGAATCGTTTTGCCCACACCGTCCAAGTATCCAATTAAGCGCTCACGATCACCCAAAGAAATATTATTTTGGCTTTCCAATAAGGCTCGCCCGACTGCTAGAGCTTCGGTATCACCTTGCTCTTGGAAACGTTTGCGCAGCTCGCGATAAAGCTTGGCATCTTTTTTACCCATTTTATTAATCGCGGCTTCGGCTTTTTCTTCAAAACCGGCTTCTCGACCGTATAAATGATTAAAGCGTCTTGCCACTTCACGAGTCAGCTCGATATGAGCCACTTGGTCTTCACCCACCGGAACGCAATCCGCTTTGTAAACCAAAATATCCGCCGCTTGTAATAAGGGGTAGCCTAGAAAACCATAGGTGGATAAATCGCGCTCTTTGAGCTTTTCCTGCTGATCTTTATAGGTCGGCACCCGCTCTAACCAACCCAATGGAGTGATCATAGACAACAACAAATGCAGCTCAGCATGCTCTGGCACATGAGATTGAGCGAAAATAGTTGCTTGTTTGGGTGAAATCCCTGCCGCTAACCAATCAATCACTAAATCCTCTACGTGAGTCGCAATGCTTTCGGTGTGCTCATAGTGAGTCGTTAAAGCATGCCAATCGGCAACGAAGAAAAAGCACTCATTGTCTGTTTGCATTTCTACCCAGTTTTTGAGTACACCGTGATAATGACCTAAATGCAATCTTCCGGTGGGGCGCATACCGGATACAATACGTTGATTACTTAATATACTCGTCGTTGCCACGATGATTCCTTGCTTGGTTAAAAATTTAATAAGGGAAATATTGTTACAATAAAGATTAATTACTGAGTTTTAATATAGCCAGCTAGTCAGTACATCAAACAAAGTGCTTACAATAGGATTGAGAATCTTAGGCAATACCCCTATGACTAACAAGCCCAAAATAATATACGTACCATATGGTTCTATACGATCCAGTACTTGGCTGATATTAGGCGGTGTTAAACCAGAAAGTACTCGCCCCCCGTCTAGCGGTGGAATCGGTAGTAGATTAAACACCAATAAAATCAGATTAATTAAAATACCCGCCATGCTCATTTGCATAAGACCCTCTTGCACACTAGGGTCCGGTACTAAAACGGTAAATAACCACAATAAAACCGACCAGCCTATTGCCATCAGTAAATTAGCGGTAGGCCCTGCAGCCGCCACTAACACCATATCACGGCGATAATGATGCAAATTCTTAGTATTAACCGGAACAGGTTTAGCCCAACCAAATAAAAAGGGTGAATTAACCAGCAATAGTAACAGTGGGACTAAAATAGTACCAACGGGATCGATGTGTTTGAGCGGATTTAAAGACAAACGCCCTAGCATTTTAGCTGTACTATCGCCTAATTTATTAGCGACCCAACCGTGAGCCACCTCATGCATAGTAATCGCATACAAGACCGGCAGTGCCCATACGGCAAATTTGTAGATAAATTCTTCTAGGTTAATATCACCCATGTATGGCTCCTAATGTTCCACTAACCATTTAACATCACCCTTACCCTGTCGGAGTACTTCGGGTGGATCAACCATTAAGTCCAACACAGTCGTAGGCTCTTGACCACAAAACCCACCATCTATAATTAAATCGACTTGATTACCCAGTAGTACTTGAATCTGGTAAGGATCATTTAGGGGCAAATCATCATCCGGCATAATGAGTGTCACCGACATTAACGGCTCGTTCAGTTCCTGTAAAAGTGCTTGGGTAACAATATGATCAGGAATACGTAAACCAATCGTTTTACGTTTAGGGGTTTGCATCCGGCGAGGTACTTCTTTAGAGGCTTTTAATATAAAAGTATAAGGCCCTGGCGTCAGCATTTTAAGCAAACGATAATTAATATTGTCTACCATAGCGTAATTAGATATCTCTGAAAGATCACGGCACAGTAAGGTAAAATTATGCTTATCATTTAAACGCCGTAATCGCTGAATGCGCTCCATGGCATCCTTATTGCCCATGTGGCAACCTAAGGCATAACTAGAATCGGTGGGAAATATAACCACACCACCTTTTTGAATAATCTCAACGGCTTGGTGAATCAAGCGTTTTTGTGGATTTTCAGGATGAATAGGTAAGAACTGACTCATGTATAATTTATCGTTTACAATGGATGTTTTAGAGTCTATCACAAGGACAGCCTGTCGGATTCCATGAAACAATTATTTGACTTTTTTCCGGTTGTTATCTTTTTCCTAATCTATAAATTTTACGGGGATATTCCACCGCAATGGATAGACTTAGCTAACCGCCTGCCGCTCGTTGAGCTGACTCCCGGTGAACCTAAACATGCCATTTTAATGGCTACCTTGGGTATTATTATCGCTACACTGATTCAAAATTTTGTACATTTTTTAATGTATCGAAAACTTGAGCGTATGCATGTGGTCTCACTGGTACTATTACTGGTCTTTGGCTCGATGACACTGGCTTTCCGTGATGGCAACTTCATTATTTGGAAAGTATCTATTATTAATTGGATATTTGCTGCAGCCTTTTTAGGTAGTGAATTCGTAGGTACCCGCAAACCTTTAGTAGAACGGATGATGGGGCAAGCTTTACAAGTACCTCGCCCTATTTGGCTTAAAGCCAACCATTTATGGGTCGCCTTTTTTATAGTACTGGGCATTTTAAATCTAGTCGTAGCACACTTTTTTAGTGAGTCAACGTGGGTAAATTTCAAATTGTTTGGCGTACTAGGTCTTACCTTTGTATTTGTCATTGCCCAAGCGTTTTATTTACAGCGTCATGCCCTAAGTACGACAGAGGATAAATAAATCATGTGGTATTCCATCGTAGGTGAAGATACCGAAAACAGTTTAGAAAAGCGTATGGTGGCACGTCCTGCGCATGTGGAGCGCTTGCAAGCTCTTCAAAACCAAGGTCGGTTATTGCTTGCAGGTCCCAATCCGGCGATTGATAGTGATGATCCCGGAACTGCTGGGTTCTCCGGCAGTATTATCATTGCCAGTTTTGACTCTTTAGCGGATGCACAAGCGTGGGCTAATAACGATCCGTATATCAAAGCTGGTGTCTACCAACAGGTAGTGGTTAAACCATTTAAAAAAGTATTACCATGAGGTCAAACATGCATTTCAAATTGAGTACACTGGTGGCAACTGGTTTATTAGGGCTACAACTGATTGCCTCTCCTGCTTTTGCAGAAGACGCGAAACCTGCCGATGCCAAACCTGCAGAAGCTGTCGCAGCACCTGCGGCTACGCCTGCCGCCTCTGTTACCGTCGCCACTGTGAATGGTACTGCCATTACTCGTGAGCAATTAGACTCTATTATGGAAATGGTTAAACGCTCTTCTCCTAATGAAGTGGACGAAAAAACCGTATTAGATGATTTGATTGCTACTGAATTAGCGCGTCAAGAAGCTCAAAAATCAGGTCTAGCTGATAGCCCTGAAGTAAAAGCTCAAGTCAAAGATTACACTGATAAAGTCGTATTAAATGCGTGGATGCAAAAAACGGCTGAAGGCTTTAAATTCACTGATGAAGAATTAAAAGCTGCCTATGATAAACGAGTCGCAGATATTCCTAAATTTGAATACAAAGCTCGTCACATTTTAGTCAAAGATAAAGCAGAAGCTGATGCTCTGTTAAAAGAAATCACTGAAGGTGCTGACTTTGCTAAAGTAGCTGAGAAAGCCTCAAAAGGTCCATCGGGTCCTATGGGTGGTGATTTAGGTTGGTTCCGTCCTGATTCTATGGTGCCTCCGTTTGCCGAAGCGGTAGCCAAAATGGAAGTCAACACCATCAGCAAAGAGCCTGTACAAACTCAATTCGGCTGGCACATCATTAAGTTAGAAGAAAAACGTGATGTACAGTTACCTGAATTTGACAAAATCAAACCACAATTACAGCGCATGTTAGAGCAAGAAAAAATGATTGCTTACATGAAAGATTTACGCGGCAAGGCTGATGTTAAAGTCACTTTACCCGAAACTAAACCTGCTGAAGCTGCCGCAACTGAAGCAAAACCCGCAGAAGCTGCACCTACTGAGGCTAAACCTGCTGAAGCCAAACAATAAAGCTAATGGCTAATGCTTTAGTTAATGGCTAAGCCACAACTCAGCATACTGACGGGATAGACCTCTGGTTTATACCCGTCAATCTTAAAGTTTAATTACCCCTTTTTTTTATTATTCTTACAGTTCTTCCTAATTTATATTTTGGTCTAGGAGGTCATTATGAAAGCAAGCTGGCACCAATTCTTGACTCATCAAGGAGCCGAATTTGAAGCAGGCAAACTCGTTTCATTTGGCAATCCTGAGCATGAGCGTAGTATGTCATCACAAGGGGCGATTCTGTGTGATTTATCCCATCAGGGTTTAATTGCCGCTCATGGGAAAGACGCGCGTAATTTTTTACAAGGTCAACTCAGTGCAGATATTAATTCTGTTACCCCTACGCATAGTGTTCCTGCAGCTTATTGCACGCCAAAAGGACGAGCGTTAGCTACGTTTGATGTATTTGAACATCAAAGTACTTTGTATTTAGCGGTCTCTGCTGATTTGGTAGAGCCTATGCTTAAACGTTTGCGGATGTTTGTCATGCGTTCAGCCGTCACGTTGACCGATGCTCATGAGAGCTGGATACATTTTGGCTATGCTGATCCACAAGGCGAGTCACATCTAGCGGTTATTGTGGGGCAAGCTCCCACCGAAATTGATCAAGTACTATCTATTAATCAATTCATCATTATTCGTCGTCGGGCTGAAGTACCCCGTTTTGAAATCTATGCGCCCTTAGAGGCGGCACGTCAATTATGGGAAGCTTTAAGTACTCATGCCACAGCGGTGAATAGTGGGGTGTGGGATTATTTTGATATTGCTTCAGGTACTCCACGGGTAACCTTAGCCAGTAGCGATGCTTGGGTTCCTCAAATGCTCAATTTGCACCTACTTAATGGGATTAGCTTTACTAAAGGGTGTTATCCGGGGCAAGAAATCGTGGCACGTCTTAAGTACTTGGGTAAAAGCAAA
>JBDKGX010000086.1:0-10332 GCA_039797965.1 Pseudomonadota bacterium | reverse complement strand
AATTGCTACAAACACTAACCCCATACCTATTAAAATCAATAAGTGATTACTAATATCAGCCAAACCCGCACCATCCAACATGACAGCACGGGCTGCGCTCAACATATGAGTCAAAGGTGATAAATTGGCTAGGGACTGAATCCACGGATTAGCTCCCTCAAGAGAAAACCATACCCCTGATACCAGCATCATCGGCCATGTCAAAAAATTTAGTAAGCCACCCGCCACTTCTTCACTTTGTACTCGCGCGGCTACAATCAACCCTAACGCAATCAAACTAAAGGTTCCCGCTATCAGTACTAGCAATAAATTCCAATACGAACCCAACATGACAAAATGCATGCTTAAATGCGTACCTAAAAACACGGCTGAAGTAATCACCACCACTAATATCAAGCGCGATAAAATTTGAGCCACTAAAAACTCACTAGCGGTCAAAGGAGTCGCATTTAAACGTTTCAAATAACCACTTTTACGATAGCGTACAATCACATACCCCACCCCAAATAAGCAGCTAAACATCACATTCATCCCCAAAATACCGGGCACGACCCAATCGACATAACGGATTTGCTGCCCTTCAGCCTTTTGTTTTATTAGTACTGGTTGGTTATTGGCTAATAATAAACGCTCAACCATATAGCCATTCGCTGAAGTGCTATTAATCCAATAACGCTCATGCTGTGGACGCAAATCCAACAACATATCAATTTGATGACGCCCCACTTTTTGAATGATGGGCTCAGGATCCAGTACTCGATAAAACTCAATATGCTCAGTACTTAATAAGGGATGTAGTGTTTTATTTAAGGGTTTCTCAATGGGTTGATCAGTCACTACAGCGACTTTAAAGAGTGGCTTAGCCTCGCCTGAAAACATAAACGCTAATCCAAAAACCAAGAGCACTGGTAAAATTAAATTCCAGCCCATTGTTGAGCGATCACGTAAAAACTCTAGATTGCGGGCATGTAACAGTGCAGCGATGCGCTTAATAGAAGGGATCATGCTCGTAGTCCTTTACCCGTCAGTGCGAGAAATAAATCATCCAAGGTTCGTTGGCGAATGCGTAATCCTGTTAAAGACACGCCGACTTGTAACAACTGTGCAATGGTTTGATTAACATCTTGAGTGAGAATTTCAATCTTAGGCTCAACTGCATCCACCAAATGGTGAGGGATATGCTGCAAAATACTAGTGGGTATCGCGTCTTTAGGTAACTCCAACACCACATCATTAAAATGTTGAGCTAGCAACTGATCAGGCGAACCATGAGCGATGATTTTACCGTGATCCATAATCGCAATAGTGTCGCAAAGATGATACGCCTCTTCCATATAATGCGTGGTCAGTAGTACTGTTTTGCCCCGTGCTTTAATACCTTTCACTAACTCCCAAAAATTCAATCGCGCTTGGGGGTCTAATCCGGTCGTAGGTTCGTCTAAAAACACTACTTCGGGATTATTGACCAATGCTAGCGCCAGTAATAAACGTTGGCGTTGCCCACCCGATAATTTTAAAGCGTCCCGATCTAGGTACGACTCTAAAGCACACAATTGCACTAACTCATCTACTGGTAAAGTACTCGTATAAAGACCACTAAATAGTTGGATTTGCTCACGAACGGTTAAAAAGTCTTGTAGTGAGGTCGCTTGAAATTGAATGCCTGCCTCGGTTCTAAAACGCTCTCCTAGAGGTTCACCTTTGTATAAAATCGTACCACTACTAGGGGCAGTAATACCCTCTAGCATTTCAATAGTGGTGGTTTTGCCTGCCCCATTGGGACCTAATAGACCGAAACAAACACCTTCTGGTACAACGAAATCGACACCATTAACTGCCTGAACCTTGGGGTACTGTTTATACAGTTGGTGTACTTCTATAAGATTAGAGGTCATAAAGACTCGACTCTTTAAGCTAATAAGTGGAGTACTTTAGTTTAACATGTCACATAGAAAAGCCCGCACAATGGCAGGCTTTTCGAAGGGTTTGAGTTTGGCTAATAAGGGATTAGAACCGATGGCTATAAGCTATACCCACTGCGTTTTGATCCATTTTAAGATTATATCTGTCCAACCCCATGACATTAGTACCATTACCTTTAATTTCTTTTTCAAAAGCGTGTAGGTAGCTAACCGTTAGGTCAGACTTTGGTGATAACTTAACCTCAGCACCTAAGGTTAAATGCTTTTCTGTAGTCGCAGGCGCTAAAACATTCACTGTAGTGTCTGTAGATTGTACAGGGCTTTTTCCATAGTTATACCCCACCATCACTGCTGTAGTAGGCGTGACTTGACGCTTAACACCTACTTTATAAACAGTTTGGTTTTTCCAGCCAAAACCCGGTCCATTATTAGAGCCCATTCGATTACTCACAGGTGCCAGCGTTGTTGAAGGGTTTCCTATAGAATCCAGTTTACCGTACTCGATATATTGAACATCCATTGCTACGGTAGTCTTGGGAGTAGCCTTAAAACTGATCCCTACGGTTGTAGCCGCAGGCACATTAAACTCGCCTCCATTGGCTAATAATCCTTTGTATTTATCTAATTTTCCCATTTTGACTTGACTACGATAAGACACTCCCGCCATGACTCGAGGGCTTAATTGTCCTTGCCAACCGATAGATGCTCCCACCCCCGTTGAAGAATCGTAGCCATTATTAGTAACGTTACCTGAACTGACGCTCATCACACCATTATTAAAGCCAGAAATACCTTCTACCTTAAATTTTTGATAAACCATATTGGCAGAAAGCCCTATTGCTTGACGCTCTCCTATCTTAAAACTCACTGTTGGAGCCACAAACAACTGCTGATAGTCCACTCCAACATTGGTGGCATCAAAGGGAGCTGTCAAATTTTTATAACTAGTATTCATCCCCCCATTACCATAAATCGCTACCCCGGTGGCAACTCGATTATTAAGAGATCTTTTATAGCCTCCTTCAGGTACAAAAAAGGTCGTTTTGCCATTGCCGCTGTATTCTGTACCGCCAATAGAAGCCGAGCGATTAGGCATAAATAGCTCTAAACCCAGATCATAACCATCAGGAATAAAGGATGCAGCGGCGGGGTTAGTCGCCATGCTAGTGGTATTAACAGGATTAGCGACCGCAGCACCTCCCATTGAACGATGCGCCATCCCTAGACCTACAGGGGCTAAACCATTAGTGGCAAAAACGGAAGGTGATAAGACTGCCGAAATGACGAGCGCAAGGCTCAAAACACGAATGTTTGACATAGTTGTTTTCCTCCTAGTAAACCTTTAAAAGCATAAGGTTGGAGTCATCGTGACAAGCCCAAACTGATTGCACAATGCCCCACTAGAGAGATATGCATTGATTTTCAGCAAAAAGCTGATAAACCGTACAAATTTTTCTGGTCTATTACCCAAAGCCCTGCGAAACGGGTATAGTTTGCCCTTTGTTTTTTTGAGTGCTTGGAAGTTCAGCATGTCGCACTTGCAGTTTACCCTCTATAAAACCCAAGGCGCCGCGCGTCGTGGTCAACTCACCTTTCCTCGTGGCACGGTACAAACCCCTGCTTTTATGCCAGTCGGTACTTATGGCACGGTCAAAGCGATGACCCCAGAGGAACTAAAAGGTATTGGGGCTGAAATTATTTTGGGTAATACGTTTCATCTCATGCTGCGCCCCGGTACTGAGATTGTGCGCTTAAAGGGTGATTTGCATGAGTTTATGAATTGGGACAAACCCATTTTGACTGATTCGGGGGGGTTTCAAGTTTTTTCGCTCGCTAAAATGCGTAAAATCACCGAAGAAGGTGTGCGATTTCAATCCCCTGTGAATGGCAATAAAATCCTGATGACCCCTGAATCGTCCATGCAAGTACAGCGTGATTTAGGTTCAGATATTGTGATGATTTTCGATGAGTGTACCCCTTACCCTGCCACTTTTGAGGAAGCTAAAACCTCAATGGAATTATCCCTGCGTTGGGCGCGACGTAGTAAAAATGCTCACGAAGGCAACCCCTCAGCGTTGTTTGGCATTGTCCAAGGGGGGGTGTATGAAGACTTACGCAAAATCTCGGCGGAAGGTTTACAAGACATCAACTTTGATGGCTATGCTGTTGGTGGTTTAGCGGTCGGCGAGCCTAAAGAAGACCGTGATCGGATGTTAGAAAGTACGGTGCCCTTATTGCCGCAAGACAAGCCCCGTTATCTCATGGGAGTCGGTAAACCCGAAGACATTGTCGAGGGCGTACTGCGCGGGATTGATATGTTTGATTGTGTGATTCCCACTCGTAATGCGCGTAATGGCTTTTTATTTACCCGTTATGGGCAACTCAAAATCCGTAATAGTGTGAATAAAACCGACACCCGTCCAATTGATGAGCAATGTGGTTGTTATACTTGCCAACACTACTCGCGGGCGTATTTGCATCACTTGGATAAATGCAATGAAATCTTAGGGGCGCGTCTCAATACCATTCACAATTTGTATTACTACCAAGAATTAATGCAAGGTATTCGTACTGCGCTAGAACAAGGTACTTTTGAACAATTTGTTAGTGATTTTTATGCCCAGCGCACTCACTCCACTGCTATGGATGCGTAATTAATCCTACCTAAACTAAGCCTTTCGCTTTAAGTACTTTCAGGGGTTTAAAATACAATATGACAGTTCTGTGACATAAAACTGTCATATTTACCTATTAAACTCCGCTCCATGAAGAAACATATTTTACTCATTGAAGATGAAGCCCCGATTCGCCAAATGGTGAGATTTGCACTCGAACGTGAGGGTTATGAAGTCTCTGAAGCCGCGAATGCACGAGAAGCACGTGAGCTGATTGCAGAGCGTATACCCGATTTAATGTTAGTCGACTGGATGCTGCCTGATTTATCGGGTCCTGAACTTATTCGGCGGTTGCGTTCTGAAGAGCTGACCCATGATGTGCCAGCCATCATGCTGACTGCTAAAACAGATGAAGAAAATATGATTCAAGGTTTAGATCATGGTGCAGATGATTACTTAACCAAACCTGTTTCTATGAAAGTACTCAGTGCAAGAATCAAAGCCCTGTTACGCCGTAGCATTGGCTTTAATGAGGAAACCGTTTTACGAGCTGGACGTATCGCTTTAGATCAAGCCTCTTATCAATTACGCATTGATCAACAAGCGGTCACTATAGGACTCACCGAATTTCGTTTACTAGAGTTCTTTATGCAACATGCGGGGCGAGTGTATTCACGGGCGCAACTATTAGACTTTGTCTGGGGACAAAGCAAGTACTTAGAAGAGCGTACCGTGGATGTGCATATTTTGCGCCTACGTAAAGTCTTAAAACCCTATCAAGCTGATACCTATATCCAAACCGTTCGTGGGGCTGGCTATCGGTTTGAACAAGAAGCTAATTAAGTTATGCAAGCCTATTGGTCGATTGAAATTCGCCGCCTCATTATTGGTGCGGTTATAGCTATTATATTGGGTATTGTCACTGGCTATTGGCTAGGGGCTTTTCTCATAACAGCCTTAGGCTATATTGCTTGGTTTTTATATAAACTACGCCAATTACAATTATGGCTAGTACATGATTTTAGACCGGACGAATTACCTGATAGTGACGGGGCATGGGAACAAATTGTTAATCTAATTAATCGTGCTCGCCAAAAAAGTTTAAAGAGTAAAAAAAAGCAAGAAGAATTACTGCAACGTTTAAATAACATTATTTCGGCTTTACCTGACGCGGTTATTTTATTTAATGATGACCACATTATTCTATGGAGTAATAGTACTGCCTTAGAGCTAATGGGCATTAATGGACGCAATGATGTTGGACAACGTATTGATAACTTATTACGTTCACCTGAAATCGCCAAAGCCTTAAGTGAAATGCGTACTGATGAAGCGGTTAATTTCATTTCGCCCCGTAATGCTCAAGCAACATTACAAGCCCGTATTTTACCTGTTGAAAAAGGTCTATGGCTTTTAAACGTACGTGATATTAGCCAAAGAATTCAATTACAACGAACTCGTAAAGCCTTTATTGCTAATGCCTCTCATGAATTACGCACGCCTTTAACCGTGGTGAGTGGCTATTTAGAGTTAATGCAAGAAGACCCCGCGATACCTGAGTACTTATTACCTGCGATTCAACAATCTCGTGAACAGACCTTGCGAATGCAGCAGATTATTAGTGATATGCTGACGCTTTCTAAGCTAGAGACCATGGAGCGTACTCAAATCCCGCTAAAAGAAGTTAATGTCCCTGAAATTCTTAAAAATACGAGTCAAGCGCTCACCGATACATTAGCTGCTCAATCCCATACTTTAGAAACTCACATTGATAAAAACCTAACCATACTCGGTGTCGAAAGTGAACTCACCAGCGCGATTACCAATTTAATGGATAATGCTATTAAACATACTCCAGCAGGGACACATATTAAAATTACTTGGGAAAAACTCAATAATCAATATGCCGCCTTATCTGTCACTGATAATGGCCCTGGTATTCCTGAGGAACATATTGGGCATTTAACGGAGCGCTTTTATAGAGTTGATACGGGACGCTCTCGTGAAAGAGGAGGTACGGGTTTAGGTTTATCCATTGTGAAACATGTTATTCAAAACCATCAGGGCTATTTAAGTATTAAAAGCCGTGTAGGTGAAACCCTATTTCAAGCTTGCTTTCCATTGGAACATTCTATTTCTGACCCAGAGCAGCATGAATAATTGATACATTTTTTAACTTTGTCATTTTACTGTCACAGGATTACGTTTTAATAGCCGCATAATCCAAGAATGAGAAAGTTAATATGAATACTGTATTAATTATTGAAGATGAAGCGCCTATTCGCCAATTAGTTTCTTATACCTTAGAGCGTGTAGGACATACTTTATTAGAGGCGGATTGTGGGCGCTCTGCTCAAGATATTTTAGCGAAACAACAACCTGATATGATTTTAATGGATTGGATGTTGCCTGACTTAACGGGTTTAGAATTGACCCGTCGTTTTAAACGCCACGTTAATTTAAGCCATATTCCGATTATTATGCTAACGGCTCGTGCCGATGAAGCGGATAAAATTGCCGGACTAAACTCTGGTGCAGATGATTATGTGATTAAACCTTTTTCACCGGGTGAGTTATTAGCACGGATGCGAGCGGTATGGCGGCGTGCACAACCTCAAGTACCTCCCAGTACTTTAAGCTGTCGTAATCTGACTTTAGATATGCAAAGTCATCGCGTTTATATCGGTCATGAAACCTTGGAATTAGGCCCTACTGAGTTTCGTTTACTAAAGTTTTTCCTACAACATCCCGAACGAGTCTACACCCGTGAGCAATTATTAAAACAAGCGTGGGGGCCTAGTGTGTATGTAGAGGAGCGTACCGTGGATGTGCATATTTTACGTCTACGTAAAATCTTAATGCCGTGGGGTTATGATGATTTTATTCAAACGGTGCGGGGCGCAGGCTATCGTTTTTCACCGAATACTTAAGTACGACCCCTTGCATATCTGCTCAACCCTTGAAAAATCATGCCATTTAACTGTGGATGCTAATGCAACTATTAACATGATGATAATGAGTACTTTAAGCCATTGAATTAACCTAAAGTACTCTTGAAACTGATTAGCCACCCACCTTACACGCATCCAATACTTCGTCCAAACTCAGCTCAGCTAGTTTGGGAGCCTTATTTTTAACAGTCATTGCTTTACCATTGAGCTTGCCTTTACCTGTTAACATATTGATATCACACTGAGTACCTTTAGCATTGGGCTCTAAAGTGTCGTAATCATTGTAGGTAAACCCAGCTAAGACAAAATTACTGTTGCGATACGCAATCGTTAAAGTCTGATTCCAACGATTGCGTCCGATGGCTTCATTAGCGGATTTCACTAATAAAGAATTTTTACCTGATAACTCTAAACTCGGCAAAGTACCCCACATAGCACCCGACCACACCAACTCTTTTTTGAGTACTTCCAGATTAAAGCTATTCGCCGCATCACCGCCCACATACATATATAAATCTGCTTGATCAGTCTCAGGATTAGCGACCAACACAGCGCGATCCATCGAACCATCATCATTCCAATCAGCGGTCAAAGCATCTATTACATTAGCTGCTTTGACAGTATCCTCAGCAGCCTGTGCCGCTCCAAACATCACACATAAACCTAGTACTAATGAACTCACTACTGTACGCATTACTCTACCTCACCTTAGTTAATTAGTTGTTTCAGGATTTAAAACCCTACTCGATAAGCTAGCTACCGAGTACTTCAAACATTTACAGAGTACTCCAATTACCCGACTCATATAATAGCTTGCCTTCCTCACCGATCACTTGATAATGATGTGCCTCGCTTAAAGTCGGTAATTGCCACTGTTCAATCTGGCGTTGCAACACGCTATTGGGCAAACAGTACTCGCGTTCATTATTTTGTTGCCAAATCGTTTTTAATGGCAACGTAAACACCGCCATAGTGATCAAAGCATGATAATCACGAGCTAAATCCAAAATCTGCGCCCGCAATTCCATACGTAAATTAGTGGCATCCCACACAACCCCACGATGTTCACGCAAAGCCGCTTTGAGACGAGCTTTAGCCGTTTGGATAATTTGCCCAAACTGCTTTTGGCTGCTGCGCTTACCATTGATTTCCTCACGCAAATCATCCAATGAAATCACTTCATAATCAGGATATTGACGCGCTAACCAAGTACTTTTACCCGAACCACTCAACCCCACTGTCATGACCAAATGAGCATAGCGCTCGCGGTGGCTATAAGTTTTACCCAGTACTTCTTCTAGCTGGGTTACACTGCCATTTTCCATTAAGGCTAGACCATAAGCATAGACATAACGTTGGGCGGGTGGACTTAATGTCATTAAATGCGAGGCCATTAAAGTACGCAATCGAGTACTTTGCCCCCAGACGTTTAAGGCTTGGGCTTGCGCTTTAAACTCATCCAGACACAGTAGTTGCCAATCTAAATCAGGGCAAATCCGCCCGCGCATATCGGCTACTTCCAGCCAATACAATAGCTCAGTATCCACTTGCCGCGCTAAGCGATAAAAGTCCGACGCAGCAGACTCTTTGAGGGCTAACGTCTTGGGCATGTGATGCTCACCCACCAGATGAAGTACTTGCCAGATCACGTCAAAGGGTAGCTCTAACTCCATTAAACGCGGCGCTAAATAGGAGCGTCCGACTGACTCATGCTGGGGGGCAATCACTCGCGTTTTGCCGTGTAGTACTTCCACACGGGTTTGTATAGGTTTGGCAATATCATGCAAGACTGCCCCTAAAATCAAGGCTTGGCGGCGTACTCCCGTAATATGTACTGCGTCTGTAGCCAGTACTTTATATAACTCCGCCAACACCAGCTGGGTATGAATATAGACATTACCCTCTGCATGCCACTCCTCATCTTGCGGAGTATGTTTGAAGTCATGAAGCCATGCACAAGTACTACCTAAGTACTCAATACACTCATCCAAATGGGGGGTGGCGTTTTGAGCTAAAGTGGCTAACCATTGTGAGCGCTTCATTTCTCACCTCGCAGTTGATTCGGTTTGACTTCAGCAAACATCCAATGTTGATCGGTTTGCACATGCTGAGCACGCACCCATTTTGCCACCGCTTTGGCAAAGTCATCGTAATGAAAGCTATTAGCTAAACGCACCACATAACCTTCAACAGTTTGGGTATCCAGTACTAGTTTTCGCAAGTACTCCTCACTCCACACGCCTTGATACAAAACGGGCGGCGTCACAATCCCCAACAGTGAAAACCACTCTAAAGTGTCGCTCCAGCTTAAGCATTCATTCTGATCATTCCACATCGAAAAACCATAAAAGTAGCTGGCTAAATCAGTGTAAATAATCGAGTGTTGGGCATACAGATTCTCTCCACAAATCCGCCAACCCACCGGAATATCATGAGCAATCGTTTGGTGCCAACCCTTGACCCAAGTACGTGACGGATGTTGACGACTATCCAACGAACGCGCGTGAATGTGATCGGTATAAAGACTGGTATTTTCACCGTCCATTTTTTCCGTCACCACGACTTCGCGCCCAACAAAATGGCTTAAATCTAAATGATAAATATCATCCGCACTCGCCCCTCTAGACCAAGGCAAATGCGGAGTACGCGGGTATTTGAGGTAATGCATACACTGAAATCCTAAATAACATTCATAAGCCTATTGCAGTACTAGTTTTTTGACCGAGTACTTAGGCAATACGTTGATTTTTATAAATTGAATGGTTATTTAAGTGTGTTACATGACTATAAGTTCTTTCTTAAAACGAGTGAAAAACAAGGGTATAAATGTAGTTTAATGAGCGT
>JBDKGX010000085.1:0-10419 GCA_039797965.1 Pseudomonadota bacterium | reverse complement strand
ATTTCTATAGCATTGAAAGTCGTTTTAATCGCTAAAGTCTTTTAAAAATGGAGTGGCTTCACACTTCATTTACGCTAATTTGTTTGTTTTTTGCCCAAAAATCCATCTAAATTTTATTGGCATACTCTTTGCAAACCCATATTTCACAACAAACCTAACTTAAATGGAGATGCAGTATGAAACGTATCGCTGTGTGGACAATAGCTGTAATGAGTACTTTAGTAAGCACAAGTCCGGTTTGGGCGGGTGTGAGTGCCAATGTGGGTCTAACCAGTAATTATATCTGGCGTGGTATCACTCAATCCGATGATAAAGCAGCGTTACAGGCGGGTTTAGATTACAAAGCTAAAAATGGTTTTTATGCAGGTACTTGGGCATCTAATGTTAAGTTTACAGATAATAAAGCCACCGAAGTTGATCTTTATACCGGATTTGCAAATGAGCTAAAAGGTGGTCTGAGCTATGACATTGGTGCAATTCGATATGCTTATCCTGATGAAACGGATTGGGATGTCACTGAGGCATTTGCTAAGTTTGGTTTTAAAGGATTTACCACTGAGTTAGGTTATGTCACTGATAAAGATGTGAGTGGTGATATTAACGACAAGTACTATGCCCTAGGTTATAACGGTAAAATAGGTACTTGGGGCTATGGCTTAAAAGCGGGCAAAGTGGATATTGATGGGGCTGGTGATGATTATAGCCATACACAAGCATCGCTCACCAAAACCATTGGTAAAGCCGGCGATTTAATAGTGGCAGTTGATAAAGCCAGTAGCCGTGATGAAGCGACTGCAGGCTCTGATGCTAATGATGCAAAAGCCAGTATTATGTGGAAAAAATCATTTGATTTCTAATAGTTCACCTTTTTTATAAAATCTCTCTCATCCTACCTTTCGTTCCAAACTGCTCCGCCTGCAATGGGCGGAGTTTGGGAAAAGTACTTAGTTAATAATAATAAATAACCAATACCTTGGGATTTCCAAGTAATTTTTCTAAAATGCTAACCTTAATAATAAATAATCGTTAGCTATGACATTACAAGATTGGTTTTTAGGGTTTGCGGGTGCATCTGCATTAGAGTGGATAGCAACCCTTGCAGGCTTGCTCTGTGTAGGATTATTAATTCGCCGTAATATTTGGACTTGGGGATTGGGTCTGATTCAAGTCACGCTTTATGTTTATATCTTTTGGCAAGCTAAGCTTTATGCCGACATGATTTTAAATGCGATTTACATTGTCCTACAGGGGTATGGTTGGTGGGCATGGGCGCAGCATAAAGATCACACTCAGGAAATCATGGTTGAATGGGGTACATTACCAGAGTACTTGTTATGGATAGGGGTGGCATTAGTGGGTGCAATCGGCATGGGCTGGTTATTGACTCATACGGAGGCTAGTTTGCCTTATCCTGACTCGTTTATCTTAAGTACTAGTTTAGTGGCTCAATGGTTGCTGACTCAACGGCGGGTGTTTAACTGGGCATTTTGGATAGCGGTTGATGGAGTGGCGATTGGCGTATATTTGCAAAAAGGTTTGTATCCGACCACGTTGTTGTATACCTGCTTTTTAGTAATGGCTAGTGTGGGGCAATGGGCTTGGTGGCAGCGTTATAAAGCTCAATTAACACCGAGTACTTCGTCATGAAAATCGGTTTAACACTGGGAAAATTTGCCCCTTTACATCAAGGTCATCAGTACTTAATTGAAACGGCTTTGGCTGAGGTCGATCAACTGATTGTACTGATTTATGATTGCGACGAGTTGCCTTGTGTGTCGTTAGATACACGGGCGCAATGGCTGCGAGCGTTGTACCCGCAAGTTGAAGTACTCGTGGGCTACCATAGTCCACAAGCGACAGGCTACACCCCTGAAATCATGCGCTTGCAAGAAAACTATATTTTAAAAAGGTTAGCAGGGCGTAAGGTGACGCACTTTTTCAGCAGTGAGCCTTATGGTGAGCATGTAAGCCTTGCGCTGGGGGCTGTTGATATTCGGGTGGATATTTCGCGAAGTACTATTCCCATTAGTGCTACTCGCATTCGTCAAAGTTGGGCATTAGCACAGCAGTACTTGCATCCTAGGGTGTATCAAGACTTAGTCCAGAAAATCGTATTTCTAGGTGCTCCCTCCGCAGGTAAAAGTACTTTGGCACAAGCACTAGCCAAACGTTTAAATACTCAATGGCTGCCAGAGTACGGGCGAACTTATTGGGAGCAGCATCAAGTCGATCGACGTTTAGCCCCTGAGGAATTGCTCTATATTGCTCACACTCATATTGAGCTAGAAGATCAAGCCACTTTACAAGCCCAAGGCTATTTATTTTGTGATACCAATGCTTTTACGACTTGGCATTTCGCTCAGTACTATCATGGCTTTGCACTGCCAGAGTTAGAGAGACTGGCTGAAAGTTGTTGGGCGCGTTATCAGCAAGTTTGGCTTTGTGATATTGACTTTCCCTATGCGGATACTTGGGATCGATCGGGGCAAACCAATCAGCAAGCCTTTCAACAGTTTATCAAGGCATACTTAGATCAACACCAGATTCCTTATCAAACGGTTTCAGGGAGTGTTGAGGAAAGAGTTGAACAAGTACTTAAAGCCTTACCGAGTACTTGTATACCTCTAAGTAAACTGTAGTAGCATAACCTCCATTCTTAGTTTTTGGAGTGGGTTATGCAATTAGCGAAAGCCATTGATGGGGTGATTAAACGTGCTCTAGCTGAACAACGGATTGTGGGTACGGTGGTAATGGTGGCACATAAAGGTCTAGCCGTTTATGCACGAGCAGCAGGCTTTGCCGATCGTGAAAGTCAAACACTCACTGAACTTAATACTATTTTCCGCTGGGCTTCACTGACTAAACCTGTGGTGGCTGTAGCGACCATGCGTCTGATTGCAGAAGGTAAGTTGCAATTAGAGGATGAGGTAACGGAGTACTTACCACATTTTTGCCCCCATTTAGCGGATGGCTCAACGCCACCCATTACGATTCGCCAACTACTCACTCATACAGCTGGATTAGGCTATGGCTTTATGCAAAAAGAAGGCGATTATCACACTTTTAAAGTTTCCGATGGCTTGGATCATTCGGGTTTAACCCTTGCTCAAAACGTTGAAGCCATTGGCAAAACGCAACTCTTTTCATCGCCCAGTAGCGCATGGCACTATTCGGTAGCCACGGATGTATTAGGGCATATTTTAGAGCAAGTACTCGGTCAATCGTTACACACTATTGTGGCGGAATGGGTGACTGAGCCTTTAAAAATGGCGGATAGCGCGTTTTATATTTCGCCTGCAAAAGCTAATCGTGTAGCCACTGCTTATGCCGATGGTAAACCCACTCCCACTCGTATGGCGGCGACTCACAAAGTACCTTTTGCGAATTTAGGTGAGGTGATTTACAGCCCCTCACGTGTATTTGACCCAAACGCTTTTCCAGGGGGCGGTAGTGGTATGAGTGGTACAGCGCCGGACATGCTTAAGCTACTCGAGACCGTGCGCCAAGGGGGCGGCAAGGGGTTAACTACTGATGCAGCTCTACAACTAATGACGAATCAAATTGGTGATCGCTACGTCAATATGAAAGGGGCAGGGTGGGGATTTAGTTTTATGGGAGCTGTAGTCACGGATGCACTAAAAGCCAATACCCCTTTATCTAATGGCAGTGTGCGTTGGGGCGGTGCTTATGGGAATGCTTGGTTTATTGATCCTATGCGCGAATTATCGGTGGTGGCTTTGACCAATACTGCACTAGAGGGTACTTCAGGGCAGTTTCCAGAGCAGTTGACTAACGCTATTTGCGAGGTCATCAATTGAGCTTAAAGTACTTTCGGCTTGAGCATATTGTTGCAGGTTTTGTAGCCGTACTGGTGGGTTATGCCAGTTCAGCAGCCATTGTTTTTCAGGCAGCCCATGCAGCAGGAGCAACACCTGAGCAAATGAGTTCATGGCTATGGGCGTTGGGTTTGGGCATGGGGTTAACCTGTATTGGGTTGTCTTTATATTACCGTATGCCTGTTTTGACAGCATGGTCAACGCCGGGGGCAGCTTTATTGGCCACGAGTTTAAATGGTGTAGCTTATAGTGATGCCATCGGTGCGTTTATTGTGTCGGCAGTACTGATTGTTATTAGTGGGGCAACAGGTTGGTTTGAGCGAATTATGTCTAAAATTCCGTTGCCCATCGCTTCAGCGCTATTAGCAGGCGTGTTGTTTCGCTTTGGAGTCGATACGTTTACTTCATTACAAGCCCAACCGGTATTAGTAGGAACGATGTTATTAACCTACTTATTAGCTAAACGCTGGATACCGCGCTATGCAGTAGTACTGGTGTTATTAGTCGGTATAGGACTGGCTTACAGTTTGGGGCTCATGCATTTAGAGCAAGTCCAAGTAACTAGGACGACACCTATTTTCACTATGCCGACCTTTAATGGGTTAGTGATTTTAAGTGTGGGCATTCCACTGTTTATTGTGACTATGACCTCGCAAAATATTCCGGGGATTGCGGCTATTCGTGCTTCTGGCTATTCAACGCCTGTTTCTCCAGTACTGAGTTGGACGGGGATAACCACTTTATTACTGGCTCCTTTTGGCGCTTATGCGCTGAATTTAGCAGCTATTACCGCGGCTATTTGTATGAGTAAAGAAGCAGGTGAAAACCCTCAATATCGTTATTGGTCATCCGTAGTGGCAGGAGTACTTTATTGTCTAACCGGTATTTTTGGAGCTACTGTGGTGGCGTTATTACTAGCCTTTCCTAAAGCATTAATTATTGCCGTCGCAGGCTTAGCGTTATTGGGGACGATTGGTAATAGCTTAACTGTAGCAATGCGAGAGGATACTTACCGAGAGCCAGCGTTAATCACCTTTTTAGTGACGGCTTCGGGAATCAGTTTGTGGGGTATTGGTTCTGCGTTTTGGGCACTAGTCGCCGGAGTGTTGGCACTATTGATTGCACAGTATGTGCCGCACTTAAAAGCCGTGTCTAAATCGTGAGTACTTTGATCATTAAACAAAAGTACGGGTGGCTAAGCTCAAGCTAACCGTTCTTAGCACTGAGCCAGCAGTAGTGAGTATGTCCGGTCTCGTCGGCATGATACTCACTGGAGGGGTACAACGGCGCATTGATCCAGTACCCAATACTGCTGGCGTTGGTTCAAATTAAGAAGGCTTAAGTGCTTTAAGCAAACGTATCACTCATCAAATTATTAAACCACTTCATCATTTCTTTATGATTGCGCTCAGAGGCTTTATTGGATTCAGCAATACCTACTTTTGAGGGTTTCATGGTTTTGCTTTCAGGGTCATAACGGAACACCACACTCATCCACGCGGCGGTGTCTTGCGTAATGGGGCTATAGCAGGCTGAATTGGTAATGGGGTTTTGATTAACCGCTTTACCTTGTAATAAATTCAAAATTGCATCGGCGCAAACTTTGGCTTCTGCATTAGCAATATGTCCCGCTTTAGGCTGCGTAGTGGCCGAGGAGTCGCCAATAATATGAACTTTAGGGATTACAGTCGATTCATAAGTCAGTACGTCCACACCCGCCCAGCGTCCGCCTTGACTCGCTAATTTTAAATCAGAAGTCGTAATCAACTTACCGGCTTTTTGGGCTGGAATCGCATTAATCACCGTGCCGTTGAATGAGCCTGCGCTAGTTTTCACCGTACCCTTATCCGCGTCAATGCTTTCTAAAGTAGCATTCGGCACGTAAGTAATAATGTCTTTAAAGGTATCGCTATAAGCCGCATTAAAGATTTTAGCCCCCGCTTGAATTTCCGGATTGGCATCTAAAATCACCACTGTGCCGCCCTCTTTTTCGCGCTGTAGATAATCGGCAACAACACAAGCCCGTTCATAAGGGCCAGGGGGGCAACGGAAGGGTTTGGGGGGAATGGTTAAAATAAAAGTATCTTTAGCCGTCATGGCAGCAATTTGCTGTTGTAACGACACCGTTTGCTGTCCCGCTTGCCAAGCATGAACGATTTTTGCCTTATTGGTATCAGAACCTGCTAAAGGCAAGTCATCGAAATCAATTCCCGTTGCGAGTACTACACGGTCATAAGGAAGTTTTGTGCCATCGGCTAAAGTCACATTAGCCGTCGTCGGATCAATAGCAGTAACGGTTTGTTGGAGTACTTTGACACCGTAATGATCCACTAATTGTTTATAGTTAAACGTCAGATCATCTAGCGTTTTAGTGCCTTCCAAAATCATATTGCTGAAAATATTGGAGTAGTACTGAGCATTAGGCTCAACCAGCGTGACATTGACGCCCGTGCCTCCCCAAAGCCGTAAGTACTTAGCGACTGTAGTACCTGCCATGCCGCCACCGACCACAACGATATTGCCTTTAATGCCACGATCGGCGGGTAGAGTAGGGCTTTTCATTGCAACAGCCTCTTCCTCTTCTTCACCGCGGCGTGCCCAAGCTAATGAAGTACTAGAGGTTAATAATCCAGCGCTGAGATACTGTAAAAACTGTCTGCGTTCCATGGATGAAAGTCCTTATTTTTGTAGTGAGAAGTAGTCGGCGATGAGTTTAATTTCGTCTTCGGTATAGCTTTGTGCATGGACATTCATAATGTTTTTGCCAAGATCACTGAATTGCATCTCTTCCATTTCTTCAAGGATTTTGGAGACGCGCTTTCCGGCTAAATGCTCCATACCGTAGCCGTCAGTACCATGACATTGAAAGCAATTAGCAGCGAGAGTACGACCGGGGTGGTCGAGGGTGTCAGGATTAGCAAAGGTCAGAGCGGGTAAAAGTGCGAGTGCAGCGCCCCAAATTTTTAGTGTTTGCATCGAGTGTTGTCCTCAATTGTCATTAATGAGCAGTAGGGTAGCTGAATATTCATAGAGTAGGTGTAAATATTGTGAATTTTCAGCATTAGCTCCAGTGTTTTTGAACGATACAGGATTGGGATCACAGGGTAATGGCGAAATCTTAAAACTGCCTTACAGCCCACACACACCGCCCTCATAAACCTCCATGACTGATTTTAGCTCCTGATAGATATAGTCTCGTTCGGGAGCTGAATAGGCTTTAAGTACTTCAGGGATATTATCCTGCTCTAACTGACCGAGTAGTTTATTGACGGCCATACAGCCTTTTTCAGCTAATTCATCCACTAGTTTATCTAGGGTGGCGTAATTGATATCGATGCAAGTATTAGAAGGCTGGTTAGTCTGAGTACCTAACCAAAACGCTAAGCCTTTAGTTAAAAATTCTCGGTAATCAATATAATGCGTACCATCACACGAAAAATTTAAATCGACTTGTCCATTTACAATATTAAGAGAAGCTACTCGTAAATAAATGGTTTCATCGGCAAAGCGTAAGGCTTTCAATTGTTTGAGTACTTTTTTAATTTCTAAATGCGGCACGATGGCTTTTTCAAAATACGGGCGGCGGGGATAGGCTAAGCAAATATTGCTATCAGCTAATTCTGCCATCGTTAAAATGCGGTACACATATGGATTATCCACATGCCATAAGGTCACGCGGCTACTGGAGAAATGAATTTGAAAATGATAAACGCCTTGATCAACTACTAATGCCTCGATGACTGACAATACGTGATCTAGCTTTTGATCCATTAAACTTTCGACGCGCTCTTGAGCAAATAAGCCTTGGCGAATCGCAGGGTCGCCTTTGATTTGTCGCCATTGGCTGGGTTCTTCATAAATCACCTCAGAATGCGGTAATTCACGCAAATCATAATCCACCCCTAAAAAGCCTAAACGCTCACCCTCTGTGCCCCGAATCGTTTGAATAGCGGACAGTGAGGGACGTTTTTTATTCTGGCTAATGTAGACCTCAGACAGATTAAAATCACAGCTTTCATCCATTCTATGCTGCATATAGGGGCGGTTAGCGCGATCGCGTTGGTGGGCTTGAGTATCCGCACCAAACCGATTCAGAGTGGAGCTGAGTTGTACCGCATTAGCATCTAGTACATAGACATATTTGCAGTAATCAAGGGCTTGAAAGATATCACGCAGTTGTCGATCGAGTACTTCACGATGATACAGATTAGGTATGAGCTGATGAGTGTAGTGTTTGAGTTTTTCGTGGAGTAAGTCGATTAAACGAGTGCGTTGTTGGTCAATAGAGCGTTGGAGTGTATTAGACATAGTGGATTCCTGTACTAGTCAACCCAGTACTGCATTTAATGAGTACTTTCAATACAAGAATCATGAGCAGATTATCTCTAAACCACTACTGACCGAAAAGGATAGGGTAAAAGTTTTAAACCTAGCTACTGGAGATAGGGCTAATCATCCGTTTCATGCACCTTGACTTCATTCATAAGCGGAATCAAAAATGGCTTATGCTGCTCAATTTCTTCCCTACTCAAGCCACTCATTTCGTACGGAAACACTAACCAGTTTTCCGTGGTGTGTAGGTAATAATCTGGCTTGAGAGCCGTTTTATTAAAACTCGGACGATACCAAGGGGTGGCAATCCTCACATCATTGGGCATATTGCGTTTTAAATGATTACTGAGGCGATTTAATACCGCTTGCACACTCAATCCAGTACTGAACACATCATCGACAATCAATAGTTTGTCATCAACATTAAGGTTTTCCATTAAGTACTGAGTGCCATGCACACGAATTTCGGTGTCAGGTGAATTGACCATGTTTTGATAATGTGGCAAGCCACGATAAGACGTGCGTAGCGCAATGTGATCGGTTTTGACCCCTAAGGTTTGCAAGCATTCTTGAACATAAATGCCCACCGTACTACCCCCCCGCCACAACGCCACAATAAAGGTAGGGCGAAAGCCGCTTTCAAAAATTTTTACGCCTAAACGAAACGAGTCAAGGAGTAGCGTTTCTTCATCCAAAAATTGTTTTTTCATAGGGGGACTTGCGCTCAACAGTTAGGCTAGAGAATATAACGCAATTTTAGGCTTGGAGTGTAGTAATTGGTTAGCAAGCAATATTTAGGCGCACAACAACTCCTTGAGGATTCCTTTGAGTTAGCCGTGCAAGTATTGAATAGTGGTTTTCGCCCGACTTTCATGATTGCCGTGTGGCGCGGAGGGGTACCAATGGGGATAGCTGTTCAGGAGTTTCTCGATTTTTACGGGGTGCATACGGATCATATTTCGGTAAGGACTTCGTCTTATAGTGGCATTGATAAGCAAGCTAAAGAGGTAAAAGTCTTTGGTCTCAATTATTTAGTTAAAAATGTTCAAGCTCATGACAATCTATTGATCGTGGATGATGTGTTTGACACGGGGCGCTCGATTGAAGCGATTATTAAAGAATTGCAGCGTCGCACCCGTTTAAATGCCCCTGAGGACATTCGGATTGCTGTGCCCTATTACAAACCCAGTCGTAACCAAATTGAGCGCGAACCGGATTATTATTTGTATGAAACGGAAGCGTGGCTAAAGTATCCGCATTCACTAGAAGGATTGAGTGCAGAAGATATTCGGACTAATCGCCCTGCTATTTACGACATTATTAAAGATCATTTGCCAAGTACTATGGGTTAATTAATCTACTTTTATTGGTTAACTTCTGTACGATTTAACGATTTTTAGCCTAAATAATTCAGTTGGTCTTATAAAATTGAGTTATTAATCGGGGCTTGCTAGTCTCAAGATAAATTATATTTATAAAAATTTGAGCGTGGCTATGTCTAAGGCTAAATTTATTGTTATTGCTCCTATGGTAGGTTTACTCACTGCGTGTGGTGGAGGTACTAGTACAGCACCCTCTGCTCCACGCCCTATTGTAGCACCTGCACCGACGCCAACTCCCACGCCGACCCCCACACCGACGCCGACTCCCACACCGACTCCCACACCGACGCCAACTCCTACCCCCACACCTTCACCCAGTACGGCTCCTTCACGTGCTCAGGTTGATGCTTTGGTAGACGTCTATATGGCTAATATTCATATGCAAAATGAGTTATTGGCCTTTATGACGCAAGTTACTCCGGTAGCAGAGGGCGATAAGTTCAAAGTACCGATCTGTGAAGCGGGTACCTATGAGCTAGAGTACAATGATAACGATCTTAATAAACGGGTGTCATCGGGTGATATCTATACCATTACCTTTAAAAATTGTACCCATAACTCGACTGTTTATGTGGCAGGTGGGGTAACCGTAGCCGTCGGTTATGCTAGTTCACCGTTGCCTAATTTTAATGATGCTACTAGTGTTGTGTATGCAAAAAATTGGACATTAGGGCAAAGTACGACGTTTAAAAACTTTAAAATGCGTTCTGTCAATAGCTCAGATTTTGATATGACTACTGGACTATTAGATACCAGCATCGTGAATAGTCTTGATGAAGGTAAAAATTACGCTTTGCTCAATAGTAATAATCTGAGTCATTCTGCTGTCGTGGGTGGCTCGACTATTTTGCATACTTATGAGTCCTTAA
>JBDKGX010000084.1:0-11136 GCA_039797965.1 Pseudomonadota bacterium | reverse complement strand
GTCCGCCATCCCGGCTTTGAGGGACATCATTGTAACGTTTTTTAGCGCTTTGTCGATAGTTTTTTTGTATTATCTGCATCTATGAAACTAAGTGACTTTAATTACACATTACCTCCTGAACTTATTGCCCATTATCCTCTACCTGAGCGCTCCGCCAGCCGCCTATTGGTAGTCGATGGCAAAACGGGAGAGTATCGCGATCAGCAGTTTGCTGACATTGTAGACCTATTAGAAGCTGGCGACCTGCTGGTTTTTAATAATACCCGCGTAATACCTGCCCGTTTGCATGGACAAAAAGCCTCAGGTGGTAAGGTTGAAGTACTCATCGAGCGTCTAGTAGATGAGTACTCCGCTTTAGCTCATATTAAAGCTAGCAAATCGCCCAAAGCAGGTACGAGACTGCTTTTAGAGGGTGTGCTAGATGTAGAAGTGACAGGTCGTCAGGATGATTTGTTTCAAATTAAACTACTCGGTACGCTGCCCATCTTAACGGCACTTGAACAATACGGTCATATGCCCTTGCCACCTTATATTACTCGCACGGACGAAATAAGTGATCGTGAGCGTTATCAGACCGTATTTGCTGAACGTCCGGGAGCCGTGGCAGCCCCAACCGCTGGGTTACATTTTGACGAGGAGATTCTTGAGCGGTTAAAAGTTAAAGGTGTTGAATTTGCATCAGTTACTCTGCATGTAGGGGCAGGAACTTTCCAACCTGTACGGGTAAGTAACTTAGATGAGCATGTTATGCACGCTGAATATGTAGAGGTTAGTCCCGAAACTTGTGAAGCCGTCAGAGCTTGTAAAGCGCGTGGTAAACGAGTCATTGCGGTAGGAACAACGTCAGTACGTAGTTTAGAGAGTGCAGCCCGCTCAGGAGTACTTGAACCTTTCTATGCGGATACGCAACTATTTATCAAGTCTGGTTTTCAATTTCATGTGGTAGATGCCATGGTAACTAATTTCCACTTACCTGAATCGACTCTACTAATATTGATATCAGCTTTTGCCGGATATGCTACTATTTTCAAAAGCTATCAACATGCTGTTAAAGAACGTTATCGTTTTTTCAGTTATGGTGATGCGATGTTTTTAACACACCGTGGGAACAATTAACCGTTCTGTCAGTCAATTAGTTGTTGCCTATTTACAACTTGATGATAATTCCACAACACTTTGTTGTAATATTATCATACACTATAGAATGAAGCAGTTATTGAAGGTATGCCTTTGATAAGTTTGTGGCTCGTTCTATATGGAATGACCCAGCATTCCTTTTATTGATGCTTTACTAAGGTAGTGATCTCCAGGATGGGGGTTGCGTTGTCAGAGGAAAATTAAAGATGAAAGCTATGTTAAAATCTATGCTCCCCACATTATTAGCAGCAGCTATTATGACCGCAGTGCCACTCAGTGCTGCCACCGCTGCCCCCCTTACTTTACCTTCAGATAGTTCTGAAATTTATCAAGTATCAGGCCTGACTCCGGGCAAAGTACTCCGTTTATATTCCGAGCCTGGTCGCGGCATTATCGTCAACATTCCCCATAATGGTCGTTGGGTAGTGCGCCGTAATGCTCAAGTACTCGTAGGCGATGTACTGTGGGAAAAAGTATCTTGGGATGATCAAACAGGTTGGGTAGTGTCTAGCCGTTTAAAGTTTGATCCAGAAGCGACTGAAATTGCTCGCACTCGTCGTGAGTGTATGAAAAACCCAGCTGTAAAAGACAAAATGTGCTGTGGTTATCCAGAAGCTGCTAAAGGTGCTCCTTTCCGCTCAGTACCTATTTATTCTGTTCAAGGCTTAAAAGCAGGCCAAAGCCTAATGATGTATGTTGAATCAGGTGAAACAGCCATTGCGGTTGAGATTCCACATAATGCTACTTGGGTAACTAAGTTAGGCAAAATTGCTCAAGTTGGTTCTGACGAGTGGGCTAATGTACGTTGGGCGGGTCAAAATGGTTGGGTAAATGCTAGCTATTTACGTCTAGACCCAGAGCAAACTCGTATCGGTGATGAAAAACGTCGTCGTTGCAGCAATGGCCCATTATTAGCACCTGCTAAACCAGAGTTGGTTTGCTTACCGGCTTCTGTAGTGCGTCGCTTACAACAAAGCAATGCATTGCCAGCTGATTTACTAAAGCGTTTAGCTGTGGAAGCTGCCGCTGCTGAAGCAAAAAAGTAATTAGCCCCTAAAACGGTTAAATAAAAAAAGGCGCTGAATCAAGCGCCTTTTTTATGAGTCAACCCGTTGAGTATTTAAAATGAGTGCTTACCACAAGCCTCTAATGTATTTTGCATTAGCATAGCGACTGTCATTGGTCCCACTCCACCCGGAACAGGTGTAATCCAAGCAGCTCGTTTTTGAGCTTCATCAAACTCAACATCACCCACTAATTTGCCTGAGTCCAAACGATTAATGCCTACGTCGATAACGGTTGCACCTTCTTTAATCCATTCGCCTTTGACTAACCCTGGTTTGCCTACCGCAGCAATTACAATATCAGCTTGACGAACTATCGCTTCAGTTGTAGTCCCACTAAAGCGGTGGCAAATACTGACCGTGGAACCAGCTAAAATCAGCTCTAGCATCATAGGGCGCCCGACAATATTAGAAGCGCCGACAATGACGGCATGACGACCTTTAAAGGTTTCACCAATACTTCTTAATAATCTAATCACACCATAGGGCGTACAAGGGCGCAGACCCGGAATACGTAAAGTGAGCTTACCGATATTAGTCGGATGAAAACCATCCACATCTTTATTAGGGCTAATACGCTCAATAATTAAAGAAGCATCAAGATGTTGAGGCAAAGGCAGTTGTACTAAAATACCGTCAATCAGTGGATCATGATTAAGCTCATCAATCAGCTCTACCAACTCAAAATGAGTCGTATCAACAGGTAAATCATATGAGCGCGACATAATTCCCACTTCCTCACAAGCCTTACGTTTGTTGTTAACATAAACCTGAGAGGCGGGATCATGACCAATTAAGATGACAGCTAAACCGGGGCGACGTTTACCTTGTTCTAAGCGTTGTTGGATGTTCTCACGTACTTCAGCACGTACTTGAGCGGCGACGTGTTTGCCATCAATTAATTGAGCACTCATGGGCAGATTCTTCGCAATTTTAAAAACGCAATTGTACACACCGAGCAGGGGCTGTCACTCACCATAAAGGCGACGTTTCAGTTTTTTCTGCTTCAGGATAGTAGTAGAGATTTCTTCGATAGAAATATTGGTAGTGTCAATGAAGGGAATTTGGTACTTCTGATACAGTGCTCGTTGCCAATCTAATTCATGTTGGCATTGTGCCAGAGAGGCATATCGACTATTCGGGCGACGCTCTTGGCGGATTTGAGTGAGTTGTTCCACACTTAAGGTTAAGCCGAATAATTTCTCACGATAGGTGACTAAACCTCTAGGTAGATCATTACTATCCATATCTTCTTCAGTTAATGGATAGTTAGCTGCTGAAGTACCATATTGCAGTGCCATATAAAGACAAGTAGGGGTTTTTCCTGAACGTGACACCCCCACTAAGATCACATCAGCCTGATCAAAGTTACGTAAATTCATACCATCATCATTGGTTAGAGAGTAGTTAATGGCTGAAATACGATTAAAATAAGAGGAGTTATTGTGCACGCTGTGAGAGCGACCCACCGCATGTGCGGACTGTTGTCCCAGCTCTTTTTCCATAGAGCCTATAAAGGTCTCGAAAAAGTCATAAATCACACAGTTGGCTTGCTCAATGTGCCGACGTAGCTCAGTGGTAATAATAGTGCTAAATACCAAAGGGCGCTTGCCATCGCGCTCAGCAGTTTGATTAATTTGCTCGGCGACTTCTTTGGCTTGTTCTTCGGTTTCAATGAAAGGAATACTGACTTTACGCCATTCAAAGCCATCAAATTGAGTGAGTAAACTATGACCTAAGGTTTCGGCAGTGATACCCGTACGGTCAGATAAATAATAAATAGAGCGTTGATTAGGCATATTAAAGTACTCCTCCCTAATGCCATTGAAAGTACTTGTTTAAGTGTAGAGTGAAAATATTTCACTCTACACTAAGCGTAAGTACTCGACTTATTGCTGCTCTAATTTAGCTAAATATTGCCAAGTATCCACTACCGTATCAGGGTTTAAAGAGATACTAGTGATATTTTGCTCATGTAGCCACGCTGCAAAATCAGGGTAGTCTGAAGGCCCTTGCCCACAAATCCCAATATATTTGCCTTGACGATGACAAGCATCAATGGCGAGTTTAAGCATTTTCTTAATGGCGGGATTACGCTCATCAAATAAGTGCGCAATTAAACCAGAGTCGCGATCTAAACCTAAAGTCAATTGAGTCATATCATTAGAGCCAATCGAGAAACCATCAAAGTACTCTAAAAACTCATCAGCTAAAATCGCATTAGAAGGGATTTCGCACATCATGATCAGACGTAAGCCATTTTTACCACGCTCAATGCCATGTTTAGCCAGTAGTTCGGTGACTTGTTGCGCTTCTTCTAAAGTACGGCAGAACGGAATCATCACTTCAATATTGGTGAGACCCATATCATCACGTACTTTGCGTAATGCTTTACATTCTAACGCAAAACAATCTTGGAAGGACGGTGAGAGATAGCGTGATACACCCCGATAACCAATCATAGGGTTTTCTTCATGAGGCTCGTAACGATCCCCCGCAATCAGATTGGCGTACTCATTCGATTTAAAGTCAGACATACGAACAATGACTTTATTAGGATGAAAAGCGGCTGCTAAAGTACTAATCCCTTCCACCAATTTTTCTACATAGAAACTGACTGGGTCTGCATAACCCGCTATTTTTTCACTAATAGTAGCTTTGAGGTCAGCAGGTAGTTGGTCAAATTCGAGTAGAGCTTTGGGGTGTACTTCAATGGTTTTAGAAATAATAAACTCTAGACGGGCTAAACCTACCCCAGCATTTGGCAAACGTGAGAATGAGAAGGCTTTGGAGGGAGTTGCCACATTCATCATGATTTTGACAGACAGATCGGGTAGTTTGCCCGTATCAGCAGTACTTTTGCCAAACCCTAACAATCCAGAATAAATATAGCCTGTATCGCCTTCGGCACAAGATACGGTAATAGGGTCACCATTTTTAATCAGTTTAGTCGCATTACCACAACCGACGACCGCTGGAATACCCATTTCACGCGCAATAATGGCAGCATGACAAGTCCGTCCGCCCCGATTAGTGACAATCGCCGAGGCACGTTTCATAATCGGTTCCCAGTCAGGATCCGTCATATCAGTGACGAGTACATCACCTTCTTGTACTTCATCGATTTGGTCAATGCTCATAATCACACGAGCAGGGCCTTGACCAATTTTTTGACCAATTGCGCGACCTTCAACAATAGGGTCAGCTTTATTGTCTAAACTATAACGCTCAACGATGGTATTGCTAGCACGACTTTCTACGGTTTCGGGGCGGGCTTGTACAATGTAAAGTTTGCCATCGCCGCCATCGAGTGCCCATTCGATATCCATAGGGCGACCATAGTGCTTTTCAATAATTAAAGCTTGACGAGCTAACTCTTCGACTTGGGCATCATTAATACAAAAGCGTTGACGGCGAGCGTTATCCACTTCACGAGTCAATGTTGCTTTAGTATGAGTACTTCCCGTGTCGTAGACCATTTCAATAGCTTTACCGCCTAGGCGTCTTGATAAAATGGCAGGACGATGGGTCGCTAAATTGGGTTTGTAAACATAAAACTCATCAGGATTGACCGCCCCTTGTACTACGGTTTCGCCTAATCCATAAGCACCCGTAATAAATACCGCATCACGGAAGCCCGATTCTGTATCTAGTGTGAAAAGTACTCCACTCGCACCGATATCGCTGCGTACCATTTTTTGAATACCTGCTGAGAGGAATACCTTGTCGTGCTCAAAGTTCTGGTGAACACGATAGGAAATGGCGCGGTCATTATACAGTGAGGCAAACACCTCCTTAATAGCGGCTATGACATTATCTAAGCCACGTACGTTAAGGAAGGTTTCTTGCTGACCCGCAAAGGACGCATCGGGTAAGTCTTCAGCCGTAGCAGAGGAGCGCACAGCAAAAGAGGCAGTATCGCCAGCGCCTACCGCCAACTGATGATAGGCGTCTGTAACAGCATCTAGTAATGCTTGGGGTAAGGGGGCATCCATAACCCAACCACGAATGGTTTTACCCGCTTGGTGTAATGCTGGAATATTATTGACATCTAATGTGGCTAATAGGTCATTAATGCGCTGAGTGATTTGGTTCGAGTCTAAAAATTCGCGGTAAGCATGAGTAGTAGTGGCAAAACCATTAGGGACACTAACCCCTACATTTGCTAAATTACTAATCATTTCGCCTAGTGAAGCGTTTTTACCGCCTACTAGATTGACATCGTGCATACCTAATTGGTTGAACCAAAGAATGTAATCAGCCATCGAGAAAGCTCCTGATAGGGCAGAGTTGACTAAGTGAATTTGTTGTAGATGGTAGCATTTATATGCAGTGATATGAGATGAAATTGTGCTACTGTTTTTGAGGTTAAAGAAGTTTTTAGTGCTAAAAAAAGAGCGGCGCCCAATTTGACGCCGCAAGCACCACAGTTAGCATTTGGTAAACATTCAATGAATGTTTGATGGACGCTACCTTAACAAATCATACCCTTATTGTTAAAATCAATTGTTTCAATGTTTAGTATTGAATTGCTCAATTATTAAAGTTTAGGCAACATAGTGATGCATTATTACAAACAAACTCGCTATAAATTATTACGAACTTTTTGCGTAGTGGCTCAAAAAGAGAACATTACCCACGCGGCTGAACAGTTACACATCAGCCAACCCACCGTTTCCTTACAAATCCAGGCATTAGAACGAGAAATGGGGGAAAAGTTATTAGAGCGTCGTGGCCCCAGTGTAAAACTTACCCCTGAAGGTAAAACGCTTTATCAACTAATTCAGCCTTTAACTGCTGGTATTGATTCATTACGCGAAACCTTTGCAGCGAGTCTGGGGAAAATCGAGGAGGGCGAGATCAATATTAGTGCTGGGCAGTCGACGTCTTTATATATATTGCCGGAGTACATTGAGCGATTTCATAATGCTTATCCGAGTATCCGCATTAACTTGCACAACAACAGTATGCCGGCGGGTCTAAAACCATTGTTAGATGATCAGGTGGATTTTGCAGTAGGTTCGTTACCACAAGTACCTGAAAATGTACTGTATCGTCCTTTCGTGAGCTTTAAGTCGATTCTGATTACCTCATTAGATCATCCCCTTGCACATAAATCGCAAGTGACCTTAGACGATATCAGTCCTTACGGTATGATTCTGCCACCTAGCAATGTTCCGACTTGGCATATGATTGACACCGTTTTTCGCCAACACAATTTGCCTTATAAGGTTGTGATGGAAGCAGGCGGATGGGAAGTAGTGAAACGTTATGTGAGCCAAAATGTAGGTATATCTATTACGACGGAAGTCTGTATCACGGGTAAGGAAAATTTAGCTGTGATGCCCGTTGATGATTATTTTCCGCCACGCACGTATGGCTTGATTATGCGGCGCGGCAAATTTTTTACACCACAAGCTAAACGTTTTTTAGAAATGTTTGATCCAGCATTATTTGAAAACGAAGGTTTATGAAAATAAGCGAGTACTTTGTCTAAAGTACTCCAGATCATAAGTACTCTCTCTAGTGACCGAGTACTTTGTGTTAAGCTTTCAGCTTCTATCCCTCACTCGCATTTAAGTTAAGTACTATGACTCCATTTGTTCATCTTCGCCTGCATACTGAATACTCGCTGGTGGATAGCACCATTCGTATTAAATCACTGATGAAGTCGGCTGAAAAAGCGCAAATGCCAGCGGTGGCTATGACCGATTTGAATAATCTGTTTGCATTAGTGAAGTTTTATAAAGCGGCGATGGGGGCGGGTATCAAACCCATTTTTGGGATTGATATTTTGGTACAGGACGAGCACGACGCGAATAATACGTTTCATATAATTTTGCTCTGTCAAAACAATACGGGCTATCGCAATTTAACTAAGCTGATTTCCCGTGCGTATTTAGAGGGGCAAGTACTGGGTATTCCTCGAGTGAAGCGGCAGTGGGTAGCTGAGCTGAGCGAAGGGGTGATTGCATTATCAGGCGCTAAAGACGGCGATGTAGGTCATGCGTTATTAGCAGGTAATCAAGCCTTAGCGAGTGAGTACTTACAAGAATGGTTGCAGGTTTTTGGTGATCGATATTACATCGAATTACAACGCACGGGGCGCAATCAAGAAGAGGTATATTTAAATGCTGCAGTCGAATTAGCGCTGCAATTTAATGTGCCTGTGGTGGCGACGAATGATGTACGTTTTTTAAGTTCAGATGATTTTTTTGCGCATGATGCTCGTGTGTGTATTCGTGATGGCTATGTAATGGCTGACCCTAAGCGTCCCAAGCGTTATAGCGAGCAGCAGTACTTACGTACCCCTCAAGAAATGGCAGAGTTATTCGCCGATATTCCTAGTGCCTTAGAAAATACTGTTGAGATTGCCAAACGTTGTAATGTGTCATTGACACTCGGTAAAAACTATTTGCCGCAGTTCCCTATCCCAGCGGGCATGACTGAGGCTGAGTACTTTTGTAAGGTGAGTGAGGAGGGCTTGGAAGAGCGTTTAGATTTTCTATTTGGAAATGAAAGCCCACGAGGTTCGCCTGAGTTTGAGAAAAAGCGCCAGCCTTATGATGAGCGTCTTAAGATTGAGCTTAATGTTATTAATAATATGGGGTTTCCTGGCTACTTTTTGATTGTGGCTGATTTTATTCAATGGGCTAAAGATAATGGGATTCCCGTAGGGCCTGGGCGTGGTTCAGGAGCTGGGTCTTTAGTTGCTTATGCTTTAAAAATTACTGATCTTGACCCCTTAGCTTATGACTTACTATTCGAGCGCTTTTTAAATCCAGAGCGGGTGTCGATGCCTGACTTTGATATCGATTTTTGTATGGATAATCGTGACAAGGTTATTGATTATGTGGCACGGACTTATGGACGTAATCAGGTTTCGCAAATTATTACCTACGGTTCTATGGCGGCTAAAGCGGTAGTGCGTGATGTGGGTCGGGTACTGGGTCATCCTTATGGTTTTGTCGATAGAATCGCTAAACTGATTCCATTTGAAGTGGGGATGACACTGACTAAAGCGTTAGCGGAGGCAGAGGATTTAAAGCAGCTTTATGAGTCCGATGAGGAGGTCAAGTCACTACTAGATTTAGCGTTGTCACTAGAGGGGTTATCCCGTAATACGGGAAAACATGCGGGTGGAGTACTTATTTCGCCATCGGATTTGACTGACTTTACACCTATCTATTGTGAAGAAGGGGGCGAGGGGCTGGTTTCACAATACGATAAGGATGATGTGGAAGCGGTTGGATTAGTAAAATTCGACTTTTTAGGTTTACGTAATCTCACCATTATTGATTGGGCTGTTCGCAATATTAATCAAATTCGTGCTGCTAAAGGGCAAGAGCCTTTAGACATCAACCGCATTCCTCTCGATGATCAAGCCGCTTTCGATTTACTGAAAGCCCAAAAAACCACTGCAGTATTCCAGTTAGAGTCGCGGGGCATGAAGGATTTAATTCGCCGCCTGCAGCCCGATGTCTTTGAAGATATTATTGCGTTAGTGGCGTTGTTCCGTCCGGGGCCGTTGCAATCAGGGATGGTGGACGACTTTATTAATCGTAAAAAGGGTATCGCCAAAGTCGAATATCCACATCCGAGTTTAGAGCAAATTCTAAAGCCAACGTATGGCGTCATCGTTTATCAAGAGCAAGTGATGCAAATTGCTCAAGTACTCGCTAATTACACCTTGGGTGGTGCAGATATGTTGCGCCGTGCGATGGGTAAGAAAAAACCTGAGGAAATGGCAAAACAGCGCTCTATTTTTATGGAGGGTGCACGACACAATAATATTGATGAAAATCAGGCAACTTACATTTTCGACTTGATGGAGAAGTTTGCGGAGTATGGTTTTAATAAGTCCCACTCTGCTGCTTATGCATTAGTAGCCTTCCAAACCGCATGGCTTAAAGCGCATTATCCCGCTGCTTTCATGGCAGCAGTACTTTCGGCTGATATGGATAATACTGAGAAGGTAGTGACCTTATTAGATGATTGTCGTCAATTGGGGGTTGAGGTCATTCCTCCTGATGTTAATCGTTCTGAGTTTGAATTTACGGTGGCGGGTGACAAGCGCATTCTTTATGGTCTAGGTGCAGTGAAAGGAGCGGGTGAAGCTGCGCTGAGTGTGATTATTGAAAGCCGTCGTGCCAAGGGTAAGTTTGAGTCGCTAGCGGATTTATGTAAGCGAGTTAATTCGCATAAGGTCAATAAGCGAGTACTTGAAACTCTAATTAAGTCTGGGGCGTGCGACAGTCTAGGTGCAAAGCGTAGCGCTATGTTGGCATTTCTGCCTGAAGCATTGCGCATGGCAGAACAATATCATCGTAATGAGAAAGTAGGGCAGGTGGATTTATTTGGAGGTTTATTTGGTGGAGTGAATGAGGAGCCTGCTGAAGCTGCTATGCCTGATATTCCAGAGTTTCCCGAAAAAGAGCGTTTAAAGTTAGAAAAGGAAACCTTGGGATTATACCTAACAGGTCATCCTTTAGATGAGTATAAGCAGGAGGTGGAGGGTTTAACTAATCGTCGACCTTTATCAGATTTAGCTGAAGATGATGGGACTGAGTACTTTAGGGAGAAAGTACTCTTAGCCGGATTAATATCAGGTATTCGGATTCAAGCAACGGATAATGGTAAGCGTGCTTTTATACAACTTGATGATAATACTGGTTATTATGAGGCTTTGGTGTTTACTGACACGTTTGGTGAGTATGGTAAGTACTTGGAAAAAGACGCCTGCATTGTATTAGAAGGGCAGCTTGATACAGATAAACGGATTGGACGAACCCGCTTTAGGATCGAGAAAGTGCACTCGATGCAATCGATACGCGAAACTTTTGTACGCAAGATCACTATTCGATTACAGACTAAACCGCAGGCTTTGCAACAGCTACAGCCTTTTTTAAGACCCATAGAGCGCTTTTCTTGTCCG
>JBDKGX010000083.1:0-11264 GCA_039797965.1 Pseudomonadota bacterium | reverse complement strand
TTAAACTTGATGCTGAGGCTGATGCACAACATTACGGTTTGGGTATTAAAGAGCTTTGGGATATTGATCCTGCTAAGCATCAGCAAGGCAAAGTGATGCATGGTTCGGGTTGGCCTTTGGAGAAATGGGCATTACCCGGTGGTACAGGCGGTGGTTTTTTCCTTTATCACGCAGAAAATAATCAGGTGGTTGTAGGGTTAATTGTAGACCTTAACTACTCCAACCCTTACTTAAGTCCCTATGACGAATTCCAGCGGATTAAACATCATCCTGTTATTGCCCAAGTACTTGAGGGGGGAAAGCGTGTAGCTTATGGCGCTCGTGCCATTACTAAAGGTGGCTTTAATGCCTTACCAAAAATGACGGTTCCTGGTGGGCTATTAATTGGGTGTAATGCAGGTACTTTGAATTTCTCTAAAATCAAAGGTACTCATACCGCCATGAAAACCGGAATGTTGGCAGCCGAAGAGGTGTTTGCCGCAATACAGTCAGGTGATGAGGGGGGGAATGACTTAACAGGCTATGCTGAACGCTTTAAAAACTCATGGGTGTATGAAGAATTAGAATCCTCCCGTAATTTTGGTCCCGCTTTACATAAATATGGGGCTTTACTGGGGGGGACTTTTAATTACATTGATCAAAATTGGTTTAAAGGTAAATTACCGATAAAACTACGCGATAATCATCCTGATTATGCACAGCTAAAGCTAGCTAGCCAATGTAAACCCATTGAGTACCCTAAGCCGGATGGTAAATTAAGTTTTGATAAATTAACTTCGGTATTTTTATCGAATACGAATCATGAAGAAGATCAACCGTGTCATTTACGTTTAAAAGACCCCGCGATTCCCATTCAATCTAACTTGCCTAATTATGCCGAGCCTGCCCAACGTTATTGCCCCGCCGGTGTATATGAGATAGTCGAAGATACTAGCGGACCGCGCTTGCAAATTAATGCGCAAAACTGTGTACATTGCAAAACGTGCGATATTAAAGACCCCGCCCAGAATATTACTTGGGTAACACCTGAGGGTGGCGGTGGTCCTAATTATCCGAATATGTAAGCCGTTTGCAACTAATGAATTTAAGGAATTTCTATGTCTAGAGAATTAAAAGTCGGTGATAAAGCCTCTGTAACCCGTCAATTTACTGATCAGGATGTTCGTGCATTTGCCGATTTGTCTACTGATCACAACCCTGTTCATTTAGATGAAGCTTTTGCGGCGAATACTCAGTTTAAACAACGTATTGTGCATGGTATGTTGGTGGGTAGTATGTTTACGGGGCTATTGGGTGAGGAGTTGCCCGGTAATGGCTCGATTTATATGACCCAAAACCTCAACTTCAAAGCGCCGGTTTATTTGAATACCGATGTCACCGCAACGGTTGAAATCACTAGTATGCGCGAAGGTAAACCTATTGTGACCTTGAGTACGGTATGCACGGATAAAGACGGCAAAGTATTAGTACAAGGCGAGGCGATTATGTATGTGCCTTGGTTGAAAACAGCCTAAACGCTTTTCCACTATTCCCGATTAGGTCATATTAGGAAAAAATATGACCTAGCTGATCACTATTTCCCATCTACCTGCATAAGCTACAAGGTTTTAAAGCAACTTTGTGATATCCTTCCGCGCTTAATGTTTTACTGTAAATAAACCTCTGTCATGAAACCAGTCCTTGCTTTAATTGGTCGCCCGAATGTGGGTAAATCTACTTTATTTAATCGCTTGACGCGTTCGCGTGACGCATTAGTTGCGGATTTTCCGGGTTTGACTCGTGACCGTAAATATGGCTTGGGTGAGCTAGATGGGCGTGAGTATCATTTAATTGATACAGGTGGTTTGAGCGGCGAGGAAGTAGGCATTGATGAGCAAATGGCTAAGCAAAGTAAAGCCGCGATTCAAGAGGCTGATGCAGTACTTTTTATAGTCGACGGTAAACACGGGCGCACAGGCGCGGACGAAATGATCGCTGACTTATTACGTATTAGTAATAAGCCCGTGTTTTTAGTCATTAATAAAATCGACCGTATTGATGCAGACCAAGCGGCTTCTGAGTTTTATGGCTTTGGTTTCCAAAATCTATTTACTATAGCCGCCGCACACAATCGTGGTGTGACTTCGATGATCGAGGAGATTCTGGAAACTTTCCCCGTTCCTACTGTGGATGAAAATGAACCAGTACTCTTTGATGATGAAGGTAATGAGGTTGCTGAAGAAGGTCGGGTAAAAATAGCGTTTGTGGGTCGCCCGAATGTGGGTAAATCAACCCTAGTCAATCGCATTTTAGGTGAGGAGCGCGTCATTGCTTATGACCAACCCGGCACCACTCGCGACAGTATTTTCATCCCATTTGAGCGTGACGGTCAGGAATATACTCTTATTGATACGGCGGGAATGCGTCGTCGTAGTCGGGTGAGTGAAACGATTGAAAAATTCAGTATTATCAAAACAATGGACGCGATTCAAGCGGCTCATGTAGTGATTATGCTGGTGGATGCTCATGATGCGATTACTGACCAAGATGCAACACTGTTAGGCATGATTATTGATGCGGGACGGGCTTTAGTACTGGCTATTAATAAGTGGGATGGCTTAGATACCGAACAGCGCGACATGATCAAGCATCAATTAGAATTGAAATTACCCTTTTTAGACTTTGCGGATAAACATTTTATTTCAGCCTTACATGGTACAGGAGTAGGGCTATTATTTGGTTCGGTACTAGAAGCCTATGATTCCGCTATGCTCAAAGTACCCACCTCTAAACTGACTCGTATTTTAGAAACAGCGGTGCGTATGCACCAACCGCCGATTGTAAATGGTCGACGCATCAAATTACGTTACGCCCACCAAGGGGGTAGCAATCCGTTTTTAATCATTATTCACGGTAACCAAACAGAGCGTATTCCGCCTAGTTACGAGACTTATTTAATTAATTATTTCCGCAAAACGCTAAAATTGATTGGTACTCAGGTAAAAATCGAATTTAAAACGGGTGATAACCCTTATGAAGGCAAGCGTAACACTTTGACGCCTCGTCAAATTTACAAGAAAAAACGTTTAGTGAAGTTTATTAAGAAGAATTCAAAATAAGAGTTAATGAGTCAGGGGTCTATTTCTATTACAGAAATAGACCTCCATTGTGGTCAATAATTATAAAATTTTAAGCCAATTGACCCACAATGTTTCCAGCATCAGCAGGTAGTACTATTCCTAAAGTATGCGATAGCCGTTGCCAATCAAAATAAGGCCCCGGATCGGTTTTGCGCCCCGGAGCGATGTGTTCGTGTCCAGTAATGTGATTTAGGTTTAAAGTAGGGTAAGCCTGTACTAGTTCAGGTAAGAGCTGTTCTAGTACTTGATATTGCTTTTCAGTAAAGGGCTCAAAATCAGTACCTTCGATTTCAATCCCTATCGAAAAATCATTACACCGCTCTCGACCCTGATACCTTGAAACTCCCGCATGAAACGCCCGTTTGTGAAAGGGTACATACTGTACAACCTCACCTTCTCGCCGAATTAATAAATGACTGGCTACGCGCAGGTGAGTGATCGTGGCGAAAAAGGGATGAGCATTAGGATCAAGCTGATTAGTAAAGAGTTGATCAATCCAGTTACCGCCAAACTCATAAGGTGGCAGACTAATATTATGTAAGACTATTAAAGTAGGTGCACAGCCTTCAGGGCGTTCATCATGATTGGGAGAGGGGCATTGGCGTGCCAGAGAGTATAAGCCTGTTTCGATATTAATCATTAGGGCGCTTCCTCAGCAGGCTGTGTTAAAGCCTGTTCAATGCTTTGCTTTATAGCACTCGTCTTGGGGGGCGTTTTTAGTTCGGCATGGTATTCGCCATTCACATACAGAAATAAGGCAGGTAAATGAAAAACTTCTAACTCTTGAACCATGCCACCATTATGTACCGCATCTAGTTCAAAAATAGCATAGTGAGGCAGTAAAGGGACTAAAGCTTGCTTTAAAGCGTGACACGCACCACAGTGGGGTGCTGTCACTACAACCAGACTCGGTGCGGGTTGTTCTATTAAAGTAGCGTAAAAATCTAAATCAGTTAAAGCTGTTATTGTCATTGAATATACTGAAATGAAGTGATTAAACGAAAAAAGGCTTCAGCTAAGGTAAGTACTGGTTATTGCATATCCTTTAGTTCAGTGGTGCGTTTTAAAGTCATTTTTACTACGCAGCGTTGAGCTGTGCGTAATGCACCGCGCCCTAATTTAGCATTGTAACCTGCTAAATCACATTGCGCATCTCGTAACGCTAACCATGCAATCTGCATATTCAACAAAGCAGTAGATTTTTCTCTACTGGATTTATAACGTTTTTGCAGTTGCTCATAATGTTGGTTTAAGGCGTCGTTGGTATCCTTTAAACACGTATCGATTGATTTATCATCTTCGGCGAAATGATCTATGTCAGCACAATTTAAATTGGCTGCTACACTGGTGGATGAAATAGCTAGCAATAGTAACCCATACAACGCTGCTTTCATGGTTGCTCCTCGTTCATGCTTTCCCTTGCCCATTGGGCATAACACTCTTTAGATATTAGCTATTCCCTATAGTTTTTTCGTTCATAAAAGAGCCAACGACTACAAACCTATTAGCCCTATTAAGTTTTTCGTGCTGTACTGTAGAGAATAGTAATAGACAATATTTAATCACAATCTACTTAAGACTGAGAATACTAAGTCTAGGTTAAGGTGAGTATTTTTTGAACACTTTTTAACTAACAGACTACCGATAGTAATTAACCGTAAATAAGGCTTACGTATGGCGGAAATCCGCCTAGTACTCTGGGGTTAAATGGCGGAAATCCGCCAAAAACAATATTGATTAGTTGTAAAAAAAACCATATTTTAAATTAAGTTATTGATTAATAATAAATTAAATAAAATGATAATGAACCCTAGATAAACAAGGTGATTTCTTTTAATAATGAGTGAGTTATCTCATCGACGTGAATCATCAATATTGGAGAGAGTGATGAAGCCATTATTAAGCTTAGCGGCCGCTGTTGTTTTAGGTGTTGTAACCTTATCTGCTCAGGCTGCTGATACCATCGTTATTAAATTCAGTCACGTGGTGGCTCCTGATACCCCTAAAGGTAAAGCCGCTGAGAAATTTAAAGAATTAGCAGAAGCCAAAACCAAGGGCGCGGTAAAAGTTGAGGTTTATGCTAATAGTACTTTGTACAAAGACAAAGAAGAAATGGAAGCCCTGCAAATGGGTGCGGTACAAATGTTAGCGCCTTCTCTAGCTAAATTTGGGCCTTTGGGTGTTAAAGAGTTTGAAGTATTTGACTTACCTTACATCTTCCGTGGCTATGATGATCTACACAAAATTACTCAAGGTGAAGTAGGTAAAGGTCTACTGACCAAGCTAGAAGCTAAAGGTGTTAAGGGTTTAGCTTATTGGGATAATGGCTTTAAAGTGATGAGTGCTAATAAGCCATTAAAAACCCCAGAAGACTATAAAGGTTTAAAAATGCGTATTCAGTCTTCTAAAGTACTCGAAGCGCAAATGCGTGCATTAGGGGCTAATCCTCAAGTCATGCCTTTCTCTGAAACGTATCAAGCCTTACAAACCGGCGTAGTCGATGGTACTGAAAATCCACCTTCTAACCTCTACACTCAAAAAATGCATGAAGTGCAAAAGAATGTCAGTGTGACTAATCATGGTTACTTAGGTTATGCCGTGATTGCTAATAAATCATTCTGGGATAAATTACCCGAAGATGTGCGTAAAGGTTTAGATGAAGCTCTGAAAGAATCGACTGATTTTGCTAACCAAATTGCCAAAGAAGAAAATGATAAATCTTTAGAAGCGGTGAAAGCGGCTGGCAAAACTGAGATTTACACACCGACCGAAGATGAAGTCAAAGCCTTACAAAAAGCTTTAGCGCCTGTACATGCTGAAATGGCGGATCGTATTGGTAAAGAGCTGATTGACTCTATCTATGCGGCAACTGGTTTTGACCCTTCTAAATAATCCCACTTTGTGTGAGTACTTATAGCTGCTCAGCTATAAGTTGATAGTTATATAAGTCCTCCTTCTCCATTAAGCGGTTCTCGTTTAGTGGAGGGGTGAGATTTCATCCTTCCATGGAGGAGTAGCCAGTATGAAATGGCTGGATCGTCTTGAAGAAATCTTTATTACTTTTTTAATTGCAGCGGCCACTTTAGTTATTTTTGTGGCTGTTGTGCATCGCTATGCCTCAGGTTTGCATTTAGGTGCTGTGCAGGATTGGTTATTAACAATCCATATGAGTTGGGCGCAAGAGTTATGCATTATTTTATTCGTGTGGATGGCTAAATTTGGAGCTGCTTACGGCGTTCGGCAGGGTGTCCATGTTGGTGTAGACGTTTTAGTGAATCGCTTACCCGCTGACAAACGCCGCATTATGATTTTTGTTGCGTTAGGCGCAGGTGTGTTATTTACTGCCATCGTTGCTATTTTAGGCGCCAGAATGGTCTGGGAGAATGGCTTAGCGTATGTAACGTTAAGTACTTTAGGTTTAGATACAGGCGATCATTATGAAGGGCCTACTACCCCTGATCTAGAATGGCCTACGTGGGCGGTGTATTTAGCAGTGCCACTAGGCTCATCTTTGATGTGTTTTCGTTTTATACAAGTGTTAATGACTTTTTATAAAACTGGTGATTTGCCTCATCATGATCACGGTCACGTGGATGGTTTGGATGAAGTCGAGCCTTTAGAAGTCCAAGTGGGGCATAAGTCATGAGTGCATTAGTTATTTTTGGTTTATTGACGGTTCTAATGCTTACAGGAATGCCTATTTCGATTGCATTAGGTCTAACGGTTCTAACGTTCTTGTTTACCATGACCTCTGTACCGATTGAGGCGGTGGCTTTAAAACTTTTCACAGGTATTGAAAAGTTTGAAATCATGGCTATTCCATTTTTTATCTTGGCGGGCAATTTTCTCACTCACGGTGGAGTAGCGAAGCGCATGATTAACTTTGCCTCATCCATGGTGGGGCATTGGTATGGTGGATTGGGATTAGCGGGGGTTATTGCTTGTGCTTTATTCGCTGCAGTATCCGGTTCTAGCCCTGCGACGGTCGTAGCAATTGGTGCTATTTTATTACCTGCCATGGTTAAAGCGGGTTTCCCTAAAAACTTTGGTGCTGGAGTGATTACTACGTCGGGTGCGTTAGGCATTTTAATTCCTCCCTCGATTGTAATGGTGATGTATGCCGTTGCAACTAATAGTTCGGTGGGAGCGCTGTTTATGGCTGGGGTCATTCCAGGGCTGATGCTGGCGGGCTTTTTAGGTTTTACCACCTTTTATCGTGCTAAAAAGTTTGATTATCCCCGTCAACCTAAAGCAACGGGCGCACAACGCTTTAAGGCGTTTCGTGACTCTGTGTGGGGGCTATTACTGATTGTGGTAGTCATGGGTGGGATTTACACTGGTATTTTTACACCGACTGAAGCGGCGGCTATGAGTGCGGTGTATGCCTTTATAGTGGCGGTATTTGTCTACAAAGACATGAGTCTGAAAGATGTACCGAAAGTACTCTTAAATTCAGCCAGTATGTCCGCCATGTTGCTTTACATTATTACTAATGCGGTGATGTTCTCGTTCATTTTAACCAATGAAAATATTCCACAGTCATTAGCGGATTGGATGCTAGCGCAAGGCATGGGTGCGATTGTTTTCTTATTAATCGTCAATGTCTTATTACTAGTGGCAGGTAATTTCATGGAGCCGTCTAGTATTGTATTGATTTTTGCCCCGATTTTATTCCCAATGGCTATGAAGCTCGGCATCGATCCTATTCACTTTGGCATTATTATGGTGGTGAATATGGAAGTCGGGATGTGCCATCCTCCAGTGGGGCTGAACTTATATGTCGCTTCGGGGATTACTAAAATGGGGATTACCGAGTTAACTATTGCTGTGTGGCCTTGGCTTTTGACTATGCTGGTATTTCTAATCTTAGTGACTTATGTACCGATGATTAGTACTTGGTTGCCCCACATGATGGGATTAATGTAGGAGACTCACATGCCCATTACGAAACCGATTAAAACTATTTTGTATGCTACCGATTTGGGTACACAAACCCGTCCGGTCTTTCGTCAAGCCATTAGTTTTGCACGAGCGTTTCAAGCCAAAATTATTATGCTACACGTGATTGCGCCGCTAGGCTCAACCGGACGAGCGATTTTATCGTTGTATCTACCCGATAAAAATATTACCGATGTTGAGCATGATAGTTTGGAGCAAGTTGCCGAGAAGATGCGGGAGCGCCTTGATAAATACTGTCAGGAAGAAGACGATATTTTATCAGACAGAAATGAAGTTATTGATAAAATAGCAGTCAGTGCAGGAAACCCTCCCGACGTCATTAAACACTATGCGGAAAAGCATAATGTTGACCTGATTATTATGGGAACTCACGCCTCTAATAAACCCAGTCATATATTATTAGGCTCTACCGCAAGAACATTAACGCAACATAGCAAAACTCCAGTGCTGTTAGTGCCGAATAGTTAAATCTCTTAAGCCCCTTTCTACTGTTGGAAGGGGTATCTACTAAAAAACACTCGATAACCCCCTCAAACCTCATTACCATAATCAGCCTTTCCCTTAAGGCGTTAAGATCATGAGTACTTCACCGATTCGTATGACCGAATATAGTCACGGCGCTGGCTGTGGCTGCAAAATTGCTCCTGCCGTTTTAGATGTCATGCTCCAGAGCCAACTCCCGCCTGCTCAATTTCCTGCTTTACTGGTGGGCAATGATTCCCGCGATGATGCGGCGGTTTATGACTTAGGCAATGGTACGGCGGTGATTAGTACCACGGATTTTTTCATGCCGATTGTGGATGATGCGTTTACTTTTGGACGCATTGCCGCGACTAATGCCATTAGTGATATTTACGCCATGGGAGGTAAACCCTTATTAGCCATTGCCATTTTTGGTTGGCCGTTGGATAAATTGCCTGCTGAAGTGGGTCAACAAGTGATTGAGGGCGGGCGCAAAGCGTGTCTCGATGCAGGCATTCCCTTGGCGGGAGGACATAGCATTGATTCCCCTGAGCCTATTTTTGGTTTAGCTGTGACAGGAATAGTGAGTACTTCAGGCCTAAAGCGCAATGATACCGCTACGGTCGGTAACAAACTCTATATTACCAAACCGTTAGGCATTGGCATTTTAACCACCGCTCAAAAACAGAAAAAACTCTTGCCTGAGCATGCAGGGGTAGCGGAAAGTACTATGTGTCAACTGAATACGTTTGGTGAGCAATTAAGTACTTTAGCAGGGGTAAAGGCTCTAACGGACATTACAGGTTTTGGTTTAGCGGGGCATTTGCGCGAAATGTGTCAAGGCAGTGGCGTGCAAGCCAAGATTCAATTTGAGCACATTCCGTTATTGTCTCACGTCAAAGAGTACTTACAAAAGGGCTGCTCACCAGGGGGCGCTAAACGTAATTTCGCCAGTTATGGTGGCTTTTTGGGCGAGATGACGGAGGAGCAAATGCTGATTATGTGTGATCCACAAACCAGTGGTGGGTTATTGATTGCAGTTGAGCCTGAGAGTGAAAGTACTTTACAAGTCTTGGCTACCCAACATAACCAAGTACTTTATCCAATTGGTGAGCTTTATCAAGAGGCTAATAAGCCTTTAATTGTATTGGAATAATACATGTTTGAATTACCCATCTTGACCGATTTAAAAACGATATTATTGTCGAATCAACCACTGATTGATTTACGAGCGCCTATTGAGTTTAGGGAAGGAGCGATGCCCTGTGCGACCAACTTACCCCTAATGACTGATGACGAGCGAGCAGCCGTCGGGACTTGTTATAAGCGTAAAGGGCAACAGGCTGCGATTCAGTTGGGTCATGAGTTAGTCAGTGGTGTGGTAAAAGCGGAGCGCGTCGCGGCATGGGCACAGTTTGTTAAACAACATCCTGACGGGGCGTTATATTGTTTTCGGGGCGGATTGCGCTCACGAATTAGTCAGCAATGGTTGTATGAAGAGACAGGCGTATTTTACCCCCGTATTCAGGGTGGCTATAAAGCCTTGCGGCGTTACTTGTTAGAAGTACTTGAAGTGTTACCCAGTACTTTATCCATACATGTACTCACAGGGCGGACAGGCGCAGGTAAAACCGAGTTACTTGCGCAACTGTCAAACGCGATTGATTTAGAGTACTTAGCGCATCATCGCGGTTCAGCATTTGGGCATTATTTAGAGCCACAACCCTCACAAGCTCAGTTTGAAAATAATCTAGCGGTAACATTATTACAACAATCAATCAGTACTTTGTCTCTAGTATTTGAGGATGAATCTCGAACGATTGGAGCTGTACATATTCCCAAGACTTTATTTGAATGCTTAGCTCAAGCGCCTTTGGTAAGGGTCGAGGTTAGTAATGAGGAGCGTTTGGAGCGTACTTATCAGGAGTATGTAGTGAAGCAATTCGCAACCTTTGTACAAGTGAATGCGAGTACAGCTTTAGAGTACTTTAGCGCTTATCTGCTGAAGAGTATTGAAAAAATTGCTAGACGTTTAGGTGGGGTGCGTACCCAACAAGTATGGGATTTAGTCCAGCAAGCCTTGAGCCATCAGCAAAAAACGGGCGAGTTGGAGCTACATTTAGCTTGGGTCAAAGTACTGTTATTAGAGTACTACGACCCTATGTATGATTATCAACTGAGCCGCAAACAATCGCGCCTAGTGTTTAGCGGCTCTAGCCATGAAGTAGAGGAGTACTTTAGGTCATTACGTCCGGTTTAGCGCGTCCGGTGAGTTCTTCAATCCGTGCTAGGGCTTGTGCTGCATTTGCAATATTAGCAAGAGCGGCAACAGGGTCTAAATCATGCTTGGAGACATCCGGTTCATAACGCTCTAAATACACCCGTAAAGTAGCGCCCTGCGTGCCTGTACCCGATAGCCGAAATACTAGACGTGAGCCGCCTTCAAATTGAATACGAATCCCCTGATTAGCGCTAGTAGAGCCATCAATAGGGTCTTTGTAGGTAAAGTTATCCGCAGCAGTAATATTAATACCACTGACCGCCGTTCCTGCCAAAGTTGGCAAACTCGCCTTTAGGTGCTCCATGACAGCATTAGCCGCGTGTGTAGGAATTGCTTCATAATCATGGCGCATATAGTAATGGCGACCGTATTTAGCCCAATGCTCACGCACAATTTGCTCAACAGAAGTACGCTTTTCAGCTAATAAGTTGAGCCAAAATAGT
>JBDKGX010000082.1:0-11283 GCA_039797965.1 Pseudomonadota bacterium | reverse complement strand
ACCTTGCTCACTAGCCACCAAGTACAATTGATGAATATCGTGCCACAACGTGTCTCGAGTGCGCACATAAACGGCATAGCTGCTTAACAGCACTTGCCCCATATAATCTAAAGCGCGGTAAATAGCGATTTGTAAGCCTTTTTTAGAGATATCATCACGAGTCAACATATCTAAAGCAGCTAATTGATAGGAGCCAGCAAATTCTAATAGTAAGGCTTGATTCAGCTCAAAAATACGCTGACCTTTTTTAGGTAAAGGGAAAGTACGATAAGTAAGATGGCGTTGAAGATTATTAACTGATAGGTCGACGACTTGGCGGAGCATTTCGCTAATTTTTATACGGGTAACCGAAGGTAATATCCGTCGATTCAGATCCACTAAGCCATGATATAAACGCTTGGTCGTTTCACCTACATCTGTAAGCGGTAATTGCTCTACCCATTCCCGTGCCTTGGATTCCGAGGGGGGAATGACGTAAAGCATGGCCTGATCAGCTTGTGATGTCGCCATAGCCTCTAATCCCTATTTTTATTATCAATAATGCTTGAGTCTATCTTACCTATCAAAGCTCGGCGACTTTAGGCGATAATCGTGGCACTAAATCCGGTTGAGGTTACTCAAAATAGCCAAGTACTCATGATTGAGTCGCCTACAACACTCAGAATAACGAGCGGAGTCACGCATGTTAACAGTCATACGTCTTTTTATAATCACCCTCTTATGTTTAATGGGGACTAATCTCGCGGCGAATAGTTTATTTTCTAACAGTTTATGGGGTGGTAATAACAACAGTGATGAAATCCTTGATGTAGAGAAAGCTTTTGAAATTAAACCCCCCATTTATGATGGGAAACAAATTGCAGTCGGTTGGACAATTGCGCCAGAGTACTATTTATATCGTGAAAAGTTTCAGCTTAATATCTTAGAAGCTAAAGGTTTTCAGGCAGGTACTTTGCAAACCCCTGAAGGAAAAGTAAAACAAGATCCAGCTTTTGGAACCGTACAGGCTATTTATCATCAAGCAGATATCGCGCTCCCCATTACCCGCACTAATAACCAAGCGGCTAGTTTTATTTTAGAAATTATTTGGCAAGGTTGTTTTGAAAAGTTGGGGGTGTGCTATCCACCAGAACGTATGGGATTTTTAGCTACCGCTCCTGCTCTAGCGGTAGGTCAGACGATGGATGCCAATGATTTAGTGTTCAGTGAAACAGTACTGCCTGATCCTAACGTTGAATCTAATCGTACGACGGCGAGCGCTATACCCACACCTACCTTATCTAATGTAGCCAACGTCAATGCGAATACTTCAAGTACTTCTTCTTTATCTGAAACCACAGCGATTGCCAATTTACTAGCAGATGGAAAAATCCCGCTCATTATGCTGAGCTTTTTAGGATTCGGTTTATTACTAAGTTTTACACCTTGTGTATTTCCGATGGTGCCGATTTTATCCGGCATTATTGCAGGACAACAGAATCTTACTACCCGCAAAGCATTTCTATTGTCACTGACCTATGTATTGGCCATGGCGTTGACTTATACCTTAGTGGGGGTATTAGCAGGGTTATTTGGAGGTAATTTACAAATTACGTTTCAAAATCCTTGGGTCGTGAGCGCATTTGCATTGATTTTTGTCTTATTAGCATTGTCCATGTTTGGTTTTTATGATTTACAAATTCCTAACAGTTGGCAATCCAAACTCCACCAATTAAGTCACCAACAAGAAGGGGGGACTTTAATAGGGGTAGCGATTATGGGAGTACTATCGGCTTTAATTGTAGGCCCTTGTGTAGCGGCTCCCTTGGCAGGAGTACTGATGTATATTAGCCAAACAGGTAATGCCGTCTTAGGGGGCTTAGCGTTATTTTCATTAAGTATAGGGATGGGAATACCGCTATTACTAATTGGTACTTCCGCTGGTAAGTGGTTACCAAAATCGGGCGCTTGGATGGAGGTTATTAAAGCCTTATTTGGTGTTCTGTTATTAGGAGTGGCTATTTACTTACTAGAGCGGGTATTACCTGCCACCGTTTATATGGTCTTATGGGGATTATTATTCATAATTACGGCTATTTATATGGGAGCAATGAGTATTTTACCAGAGGGCATATCAGGTTGGTTAAAACTGTGGAAAGGTTTGGCAATTGCTTTATTAATTCAAGGTGCCTTAATTTTAGTAGGTGGTGCATTAGGGAGTAATGATGTAGTAAATCCCCTCAGGGTTTTAACTTTGAACAATAAGACTCATAGTACGCAATCTTTTCAGCGCATTAGTAGTGTAGAGCAGTTGAATCAAATACTAGCAGCCAATCGAGGTAAAACAGTAATACTCGATTTTTACGCGGATTGGTGCATCTCTTGCAAAGAAATGGAAAAGTACACGCTAAGTGATCCGACAGTGCAAGCTGAGCTAAGTCGCTTTGTACTCTTACAAGCTGACGTAACCCACAATACTTCTAGTGATAAAGCACTTCTCAAGCGATTTAATCTAATGGGACCCCCTGCGATGTTGTTTTTCGATGGTGCTGGTAAAGAGCATATTGAGTGGCGACAAGTAGGTTATATTAACCCAGAACGCTTTACAGGTCATTTAAAGCAAATTAACCCTTAATTAATCAAAATAGACTATATAGTTAGTTAATTTCCCTTTAAGATTAGCTGCTTGTCAACCTTTTAAACACGGATGTAGGGTTGGCAAGCAACCCTCATAGCGCTAAATACATTGAAATGTTAAATCTAACCCTAATGTATTTATGTGAAAAATTTCACAATAGATGACTGATAGTAGTTATAAAATGAGTTTCGATCAAAATTAATAGTTTATGAGATTTTATTGATTATATTTTTTGTAATCAATAAGTTATTTGTTTGTAGATCAGTGATTATTATAGTGGCTACCCATTTTTAGAGAAATTTAAAGCGCTTTAAATAGGCACCCACTAAATATTGCTGAATTTTCTAATACTTGACTATAGTGTGTTTTTTAGAAAGATTATCTGAAAGCAGGCCATATAAGGGTTACATTATGAAATTGTTAAGGTCATTGCTACATGGAACCTTATTATTAGCGGTAAGTGTAGGGTTTAATTTGGCAAGAGCAGAAGGACAGCCTTTGGATTTAAGTCCTTATAAAGGTAAGGTGGTGATGGTGGATTTTTGGGCGTCATGGTGTCCGCCTTGTAAAAACTCATTCCCATGGCTCAATAAAATGGCTAGGGATAAAGCCCCACAAGGTTTGGTCGTTATTGGTGTAAATGTCGACGAAAATAGTGCGGACGCTAAGCGCTTTTTAGCGCAAATTCCGGCAAAGTTTAAAATTATTTACGACCCTAAAGGGGAGCACCCGAGTTATTACGAAATACCGGGTATGCCTAGTACTATTATTTTTGATCGTAATGGTAAAAAAGTACATTTGCATAATGGCTTTAAGCTCACCAAAGTTATGCAGTATGAGGCAGCTCTCAATCAGGCATTAAAGCAATAAAGGCATTAAGAGGTCGACCGTCTGATAAATACTCCACTTGATCGACGATAATGTCAGCATGGTGAAAAATACTCGCCAATTCACCATGCTTTAGCAAGAATTTAGGATTGCGGGGGCCGCCTAATAGCTCACACCCTTCCATAAAGGTTTGATAAAGGAAAACCCCTCTAGGCTTTAAAAGTGTTTTAATGGTTTCAAATAAGGGGCGATGCAAATAGCGCACACCATAAATTAAATCGAATGAATACGCAGGCAAAGTACTCAATAGATTTTCATCCGTTTCTAAATCCATTTGCAGGGTTTTGACTATAACGCCATTGTGATGAGCTAAATCTTGAGTACGTTTTAAAGCCCCACTTAAATGGTCAATTCCCGTCATATCCCAGCCGTGTTTAGCCAAATACACTAAATCGCGTCCCGCCCCACAACCAATATCTAATCCCATACCTGCTTGTATCCCTAGTGTTGGCATCATTTCACTGACAAAGCGTTCGATTAAAGAGGCAGGTTTCCAAAGCGTGAGTGGAGAAGTACCGGTTTCTAATTGATGTTGTTGACTAAGTACTTGAGCTAATTCGGTACTCCATAGGTATTTCGCAGTAATGCTATAGCCTTTTTCAGTTAGAAACGTATAGGCACTGTGATCACTATTGGCATCAACCCACAGCTCTAAAGGTTCAGAGCGCATCGGTAGCTCATGCATACGCGCAAACAGCTCAGGAGCTGGAATACAGATAGCGCCTGCTTTATGACCCAATAAAAAATCAGCTTCTGCCCGACAATCCACCACGGCAGGCATTCGGAGTACTAGTGATTGTGATATACTTAGCATAGTGTTATTTACCCCTTTTAGAGTATTGCTCCAATGTTAATCCGAGTTGGGTTAGCTTTTGCGCTAACCCTCAGTATGAGTAGCTGTGCCCAACCTCAAGTCAAACCTTGGGAGCGTGGTGTCTTAGCCGAGCCTGCGATGACTTTTGGTCATGACGCATTGAAAGACAGTATTGCCGATCATGTCTATTTTGCCAAGGAAGCCACTAGTGGTGGACGCTCCCTAACAGGTGGGGGAGGTTGCGGATGCAATTAAGTACTTGGCAACAATTAACGTTAGTGACAGCTACCTTAGCTGGAGTATCCAGTACTCAAGCCGCTGAATGGGAACATGATGCGGCTACCTTATATTATGGTGAGTCAGACGGTCGAGTGCAGGTTGGAAGCCTAAAGTACTTAGGCAAACGTGAAAACGATCAAGGCGACAAACTCAGTATTAATGCGGGGGTGGATGCCTTGACAGGGGCATCACCTATGGGGGTTGCCCCTAGCTATAATGCCCAGACCCTAACAAGTCCTTCGGGCAATACTATTAATATTCCGGCAGGGCAATTGCCCGTGGATGATCATTTTAAAGATGCTCGTTTATCAGCAGCCGTCCAGTGGGATAAGGGCATTAATGAGCAGTGGCGACACAGTAGCGGGGTGACTTTTTCCAAAGAGCATGACTATTTGCACACAGGCGTGAATAGTACGGTCAGTCGGAGTTTGAATAATAAAAATACTACCCTGAGTGCGGGTCTGGATTTAGCTCATGATCAGGTGCAAGCCATTAATGGTAAACCTACACCTTTATCCTTAGCGGGAAGTACTCGTGCAGGAGATGATTCAAAACGCAGTACTGAAGCCTTATTAGGTTTGACACAAGTACTCTCTAAACGTGCCATTGCTCAACTCAATTATAGCTACAGCCAAACTTCAGGTTATCTCAACGATCCTTATAAGTACTTTAGTGTGGTAACACCCGCGGGGATAGTGACTGAAAACCGCTATGAGTCCCGTCCTGATGTGCGTAAAGGTCACACCTTATATGGCGCTCTAAAATTCAAAGCGAATGATAAAACGGTTTCGACCAGTTCACTGCGTTGGCATAAAGACGATTGGGGCACTAACTCCCTAACGGCTGAGCAATCAATACGTTTTGATTTAGGTAATCAGCGCAGTATTGAACCCAGTATTCGCTATTATCAGCAAAAGGCTGCTGATTTTTATAAACCTCAGGTCAGCTCTATCGACAGTATTCCCGCCTATATATCGGCGGATTATCGCTTAGCTCGATTTAAAGCTTACACAGTAGGTGCTACCTATCGTTGGCAAGATCGTAAGGAGCGCGAGTGGCGCATAAGCGGTGAGTATTACCAGCAAAAGCCCGTCAACACAGAGCTAACGGCTGGGCAGGCAGGTCTTAAGGCTAATTCGGGGTTTGATGCGGCGGTCGTATCGTTGGGTGTGAAGTTTTAGCGGTGTCGATACCCGTACTTAAAACAACGCACGGTTGGGCGGGACACTTTCATGCGATGGCTAGCCCTTGTCTGGTCTTATTAGAGCCAGCCGTTGAGTTTGAGCAAGCTCAATCTTTGATGGAGTACTTAGCCCAAGAAGTGTTTCGTATTCAACAAAAGTACTCTCGTTATCAAACAGATTCTGTTTTAAGTCAAATAAATCAAAAGTCTGGGCAAAATACAGCCATTGATACGGAAACGTATCAGCTACTTCAGATGGCGCAAGTGCTGTGGCAGTTGAGTAAGGGGCGCTTTGATTGCACTAGTGGTGTATTGCGCCCAGTATGGCGTTTTCATGAGCCTAGCACTTTGCCAACACAAGAGCAGATTGATGAGCTTTTACCTTTGATCGGGTGGCAGCAGGTTGAGCTTACGCACAGTATGTTTACTATGCATAAAGGGATGCAGCTCGATTTAGGAGGATTAGGCAAGGAATATGCAGCAGATCGATGTGCTTATTTAGCACGTGAGCGAGGTTTTCAACATTGCCTGATTAATCTAGGGGGCGATATTGCTACTTCGGGTATTCGTGCTAATCACGAACCGTGGCAGATTGGTATTGAAAACGCCAATGAGCGGGGGCAAGTGTGGCAAACTGTACCACTATTACAAGGGGGTATGGCAACCAGTGGCACTAGCTTTCGCTTTATAGAGGTGGCAGGCAAACGTTATAGTCATATTCTGGATGCACTAACAGGGTGGGCTTTAACCGATTTACCCCGCTCCATAACGGTCGCAGCACCGAATTGCACGGAGGCGGGCGCTTTAAGTACTTTAGCAATGTTACAAGGGGACAAAGCTGATGAGTTTTTGCAACAAAGTACTCGTCCCTATTGGGTGCAATGGTAAGCCAGTTAGCCCAGTACTATCTTTGTGCTAAGTCTGTTATTAAGACTCTTCTAAGCAGGGGTGAGCAGCACTAAATGCTTTTAGTGGTTTTTTAGGTAAGGTATTTATAGGCCATGACTCAGGAAAAGTATAACCTTCTCCGGTTAATTGCTTACGATTTTCCCAGAGTTTTTTACCTTTAATAGAGAAATAAATACGATGTTCAATCGTAGTATTATTGGCCGCACCTGCTCGAATAAAAGCAAACCTCAAACGCCCTTGCGTATCATAATAGGTTTCAGTAGTGACACTAGAATCTTCAGAGCCACCTGAAAAAATATATAAACGTGGACTGCCTTGCTGATTGGTATATAAATGGCGCTCCATATCGGCATAGGGCTTACAGTATTCAAATATGCGGCTTTTTTTAATAAGCTGATCGGAGGCTTTATCACTTTGAACAGCATTAAAAATATCGCGTATAGCGATAATATCGGGATGTTTTTGCCAGTTATTAGCAGTAATAGGTTCAGCCTGCACTGTTAAGTAAGGGCTTATTAATAAAGTACTAATGCCTAATACTGCTAAATACTTCATAGTTTCACCTATTTGTGATTATGCTTTTTTAACAAACTCGGATTTTAATTGCATAGCGCCAATGCCATCAATTTTACAATCAATATTATGATCACCTTCGACTAGGCGAATATTTTTAACTTTAGTACCCACCTTTACCACTAATGAGGAGCCTTTTACTTTCAGGTTTTTAATTACGGTAATACTGTCGCCGTCTTGAAGTGGATTGCCATTAGAGTCCAGCACTATTAAAGGAGCATCACCTATATCTGAGCGTGCTGCATTTTGTGACCATTCGTGACCACACTCAGGGCAAACATATTGATTATTGTCTTCATAAGTATAGGTAGAACTGCATTGTGGGCAAGGGGGGAAATCGCTCATTATTAATCCTTCATAGCGCCAAATCGGCAAAAAAAGAGCGCAAACTATAGCACAACCCACCTTGAAAACGGGGAAAGTTAATGATTATTTGCCGATAATCCACGGCATCAGTCTTGCCATATTACGAGCATCATCAATCCCTCGATGATGAGTACCTTTAAGTTTTAGACCGACCTGTCTGAGTGCATGATGCATACCACAAGGGCGCGGTAATTGAAGTTGTTCAGCAAATACTTTTTTAATATTGACATGGGGAGCATCGATAGGAAAAGGTAGCTGATGGTAATGGCTGTCTTGTTTAAATTGTTTATAGTCGTAATCACCCCATGAGCAAAATACAAAATTCTGATAGTGATTAAACCATTGTTTGAAACCCTGAATAGCTTCAGTATATTCAGGAGCCTTATTCACGTCTTCTTGAGTAATTGAGGTGAGTTCAGTACAAAAAGAGGTGAGAGTTGGATAACGTATGGGTTTAATGAAAGTAGTATATTCGTCTATAGGTTGGAGGGTATTAGCGTCTACTAATACTGCACCTATTTCAATAATTTCCATAGCTTCGCGCGGTACAGTATTTTTATCACAACACGTGGCTTCTAAATCAATAATTAAATAATAAGAATAGCCATCTAAAAGATTTTTTAGCATGATTAAGCCGTGCCATTGTTATTAAAACTACAGTATAGCAGTCCTGACACGGCTTAAAAGTAGAGAAATTAAGCTTAGTTAAGCGGGAAATGCAGCTGTTATTTTTTGTAAAAATTCATTTTCGCGAACATCGTCTTCGTCCGCTTTCATCACTGCTTCTAACATCTTCATACACTGGGCTTGCGTGTCTTTATCAGTAAAAGCAGCGCACTGGGCATTAATAAAATTCGTTAGGCTGATTTCGTTTTCAATGGCTTTGCGTACCATGGCCGTTTCGCGTTGAGCAAACAACCCAATTTCCTTCATAGAGTCCCATTTCAGAGTATTGAGCAGTTTTTTAAATGCTTCTTCTTCCGCTAAAGACAAGCGCTTATCTTGATAACGTGCGGCTAGCATTAAACGTACTAAAGTTTCATTTTGAGCTTGAGTAAGGGTAGTCATGAGTTTGTTTAGCCTTGTTGGAATAAATTAACTGGTTGATTAAGCTCATTAATTATAAATTAGCCGTACTTAGCTCTCATTAAGTAGGATGATAATTATATAAGCAGAATAGCGGCAAATTTAGCCCGCATTAGCTGAATCAAACCTGACATTAGTCGGCTTTTGTTAAGCGTTTGGTATATTTATATGAAACCTGCTCAAAGCCCAAACTTTCGTAGAATTGATGTGCTGCTGTGCGCTGTAGCCCTGTGGTTAGCTCAAGTACTTGGCAATGATGATGCGTAGCGTACTGTTGAGCGTAGTCAATAAGCTGTTTACCGATCCCCCAACCGCGCAATTTTTCCTCAACCACTAACGTGGTTATTCGGCAATAACGTTCTAAGCTAGGGAGGTAGTCAAAGTACATAAGGCTCATTACTGCCACTATTTTTTTATCCAAAACACCTACTAAATTAACTTGTTGAGGCATAGCTTGATTGAGAAATTGCGCTAATTGTTTGGGTAAATTGGCATAGCCTAATTGAGTCAGTAGCTCTGCCATAGCCTCGGCATCTTTAGGCTCAGCTAAGCGAATAGAGAGTGCTAGCATAATTAAATTGTCGTAAAGGATGAGTGATTGATCATGCTATAGCCATTTAAAGAGATCAATCTTTGCAGCATAGATTGCAGTGGCGCTATGCTTAATGCTACATAACGATTTATGAATCAGACTCAATTATTTTTACGCGGACGATTTTGGATTGAAAGCCCGACAGGTACGTTTCTGGGTCAGGGGCGTGTGGCGCTATTGGAGCATATTCGCGATCAAGGTTCGATTAGTGCGGCAGCTCGTGCAATGAATATGTCTTATCGCCAAGCATGGCAATTGGTCAATACCATGAATAGTCATAGTTCTAGCCCTTTAGTAGAAAGTAGTACGGGCGGTAAGGGTGGCGGTGGCGCGATGTTGACGACTACGGGTGAGCGAGCGATTGCGTTGTATTACGCGATTAAACAGGATTTTGAAGTATTTCTCAGCCAGCGCTCAGCACAGATCGACTGGTAAGGGAAAAAATTTTATCAAACGCTATGTTTTATTAGGAATAACGCTATGAAAATGTTTCAAATAATAGGTTTAACTTTAGCTTTATGTAGTACTTCACTTTGGGCGGGTGAGGTTCAAGTGGCGGTAGCTTCCAATTTTACCAAACCGATGGAAAAAATTGCCGAAGCGTTTAAAACCAAAACAGGGCATGACGCTAAACTATCTTTTGGCGCATCCGGTGCTTTTGCTACTCAAATTAGAAACGGTGCGCCTTTTGAAGTGTTTTTATCCGCCGATGATAAAAAAGCCAAAGGTTTAGTCGAGGAAAAATTGGCACTTGCTGATACAGCTTTTATTTATGCTCAAGGTAAATTAGTACTATGGTCAGTCCAAGATAAATTGGTAGATGAAAAGGGTAAAGTACTGGAGTCGGATAAGTTTAAACATATTGCTCTTGCTGATCCTAAGTTAGCGCCGTATGGGGCTGCGGCAATGCAAGTACTCGATCATTTGAAATTAACTGATAAAGTCAAAGACAAAATAGTCCAAGGTGAAAATATTGGACAAACTATGCAATTTGTCAGTACTGGCAATGCTGAGCTAGGTTTTGTAGCGTTATCTCAAGTGATTAGCGAACCTTCTAAAACGGGTTCTATGTGGTTAGTGCCCAGTGAATTATATGACCCTATTAATCAACAAGCGATGTTATTAACGAAGGGTGAGAAAAATGAAGCGGCAACAGCATTAATGACATTTCTAAAATCTAATGAAGCCATTTCCATTATTGAAACCTTTGGCTATAAAGTACCGAGTGCGGTAATAGAGACACCCATAAAACCTGAAAGTACTCCCCAATCAGAAGAAAAAGTGGCTGATGCTCCTAAGTCCTGAAGATGGGGCAGCTATCAAGCTAACATTAAAATTGGCGTTTACTACTACGCTGATTTTATTGGTTTTAGGGATGCCTATAGCATGGTGGTTGGCTAGTACACAGTCGCGTTTAAAAGCAGTCATCGTGGCTTTCGTAGCCATGCCTTTAGTATTGCCACCGACTGTTTTGGGATTCTATTTATTAATATTACTGAGTCCACAAAGTACTTTGGGGCAGTTTATGCAATATATGGGGTTAAGTACTTTACCGTTTACCTTTACGGGAATGGTAGTAGCCTCTATTTTATATTCTGCTCCTTTTGTCATTCAGCCTTTACAAAATGCCTTTGAATTAGTGGAGCGCCATTATTTAGAAGCGGCGGCTACTTTAGGTGCTTCTAAGTTTCGAGCTTTTTGGCAAATTACTTTACCGCTTTCGCGTCATGGCATATTAACAGCTATTATTTTAGGATTTGCTCATACGGTTGGAGAGTTTGGCGTAGTATTAATGATAGGGGGAAATATTCCTGATCGTACTCGTGTAGTTTCTATGCAAATTTATAATCATGTAGAAGCGGTGGAATATAGTCAGGCGCATACTTTGTCATTAGGAATGGTAGTGTTTGCCTTTTTAGTATTAATAGCTATGTATTGGCTTAATCAATACACAGCTCCTCGTAAAAAGCATTACT
>JBDKGX010000081.1:0-11292 GCA_039797965.1 Pseudomonadota bacterium | reverse complement strand
ACTTAACCCCCTAAAAGTTTGATTGTGTTAATCATCCACTATTAGTTTTCAAGAAATCCTTGTATTAACTCTAATACCATCCGATACCGTGTAAATCCATGATCGCCACCATTGAAAACTAATTGATGGCAATCATGGTAGTACTTAGTTGCTTTTGTCCAATCGAGTACCTCATCGCCTTTTTCCTGCATCATTAAAATATTATTGGGATAAAGCGGAGTAGGTAAGTTTAGGGCTAGTAATTCATCAATATGCGTTTGGGTAAAAGTATAAGTACTATCGCTGTACCAAGCTTTTTGCGTGGTATTGACTAAAGGTTGGAGTAGTTGAGCTGGATGCACCGCAGGATTAATCAGTACTGCTTTTAGATTAAAACGTGCTACTAAAACCGTAGCATAAAATCCACCGAGTGAGCTTCCAATTAGGGCTGGGGGTTCAGTACATTGCTCGATTAAAGTACTAAGTTGTTGGATAGCTTGATTAGGTTGATGAGGTAAATCTGGACATAACCAATCTGCTTCACGATCGTTGGCGGCTAAATAGCGTTTGGTTTCTTGAGCTTTGCCAGAAAGGCTAGAGGAGTTAAAACCGTGAATATACAACCATTGCATAAAAGTACTCTCAACTAGGTATGATGGTAAATGGCATCATACCTAATAATGAGAGCGTGGAGCGCTAAATTATTTAACCCACTCTTTGTAAGCTTCTAAGTCGTGTTCTTGACCTGCCGTATAACCTGCTTCATAAGCTTCAGTTAGGCGTTGTTCTTCACGCTGGGGAATAATGAGATAGCCACATTGGAAGCCTTGTACAAATTCGGGATCAGTACCCGCTTTTTCCATTGCGACTACTGCATCGTAATAGTGTTGATTCATGCTCTCATCCTCTATCAAAAAATTAATTATTAAGCCGCCGCTTTAAACACGGCTAAGGCACGACCACTATTGAGTACTTCACGTACTGCAGTGGCGGCATCCGTTAATGGGGAGTAACGCCCTAAATGCGTTAGAGCTATTCTGCTGGCGTAAACGATACTGTCATACATTAAACCCTTTTCACCCCCCAAGGCAGCCAAACCCAGTTGCGCCGAGCGTTTTGCTAAGGCATCGCTATTGACTAAAGTACTAATATCATCTTGTGTTTCAGCAACGGGTAAATCCTCTGGCAGTGGGATAGCACGGGTTGCTGATTCAATAGCCAGTTCAGTGGGGCTTAAATCTCGTTGGGTCAACGCGCCATCAGCAAGGTAATAGAAAAGTTTTCCTGCTTGTTGTAATGAAGGAATAATGCCCCCCTCAATACCCCGCACAAACATAGCGCTAGTAAAACCCGCTTGACGGGCTAAGTACTCATAAATCGGTGGGTAAGCCGCATGTACATAGCCACCCATGCAATGAGTTTGCTCAGTACCCCGAATGGGACCGATCAGTGTTTCAACGGTAGTGAGTACTTGGCGTTTAATCATACGCTGGCGAATCGGGATTAAATCGTGTAAACGGGGTGCAAATTGGCTTTGATCGATATATGTCCAACCGATTTGCTCTAATTGCTGACACGCTGCTTCGGGTGTTAAGTCCACCTTTAAACCCGCCGCTTTTAAAATTTTGTGATGAGTGGCTCCATATTTAGGGCCTACTTGTTCTAAACCATGAATAACCGCATATTCGCCCATCGTCGCCAGTACAGCAGGTACAAAGCTGGAGGCAGGTACACCGCGAGCATAGCCATCATAAGGATCGGATAAATCAATAACGGAAGATACTTTTGCCGTTTGAATAGGTGCCGTATCCACAATGGCTTGCAGCGTGCCGCGATTTTCATTTTCGGTCTCACGCTTCATACGTAAACCAATAAAGTACACCGCAACTTGAATCGGATCAGCGCCACCCGTGAGTATATAGCGCATAGCATAATAAGCCTCCTCATAGCTCAAGTCCTTACTGTATTCAGGGCCAGTGGCTACTTTTTGGATGCATTGGCGTAAATTACGCTTGAGTTCTAGGTCGGTCATAATAGCTTCATTCATGAGGTGAAAGTGTAGGAATCAGTCTACTAATACTAAATACCCCTATCGGGGTAAAGGCTTAGCATAGGGAGTATGAGTACTTTGTGTTAAGTTAAGCATACTATATTACTATTTAAGGATTTACTAATGTATAACCCTCATATGCCTGATGAAATTGATTTAGCCAGTGCAATGGCTGCGTTTGAGGCTAAAAATTTTTCCCTTGCGATGATGATGTTGTCTCCTTTTGCCGAGACCGGACATGCACAAGCTCAACATTTAGTAGCCATCATGCATCAAAATGGCTTAGGGGTAGTGCGTAACGAGTTAGCTGCTTATAAGTGGATGAAAACTTCAGCCGAGCAGGGTTATGGTTTAGCGCAACATGGTTTGGGTTTTATGTATATGGAGGGTGAGTGTGCGCCTAAAAATCTACAAAAGGCTAAAGACTGGTTTCAAAAAGCAGCTGATCAAGGTTTAGAAGGTTCTATTGCTATGTTGGAGTACTTAAAGCAAAGTGAATAGAAGCTGACTATTAAAATAATTATTAATAAAATTTATGAGGTTAACGACAGTAACGCTTTAATACAGTACACTCAAGCGTGTCTAATTAAAGGGTAACTATGATGAAAAATTCTAAAAAAGCTAAACCTATTGTGCAATTACCAGCTCAACAACCTATCGTTACTATTATGGTAAATGAACAAGCGGTTATGCAGTATGACCGTAATAAAGCACCTTCAAAAGAGCAGTTTGATTATATTGATAGTATGGATAAACAAATGGATGAAGGTGTTGAGTTAGGAGGTACTTTACACAAAAAGCCCGACCCCATCGTTAAAAGCCAGTTTGTAGCGCAACATTTATTAATGGCATTAGCCGCAAAAAATTACTCTTTAGCGGCCGCTATGTGTACATGGTTAAGCGAGCGTTTACCAGAGTTAATTCGAGTACAAGCGACAGGTAGTTTAACTAATAATATGAAAGTAGATTTAGTATTTGCACGTCAAAACTAAAAAATAAAGACGCTTAAGTATTGATTCAGTTGTAATTTGGCAGACTACAAGCGCTCGGAAGGGCTATAAGTTGTAAAAGCAAGGAGCTATAAACAAAGCATGATCAACAAAAGGGCTAAAGGGGTGTTGATCAATTGCCTTTGTAGCTCACCTTTATTCCCAAAAAATGGGGCGGGAATAAGGTGAATAATAACAACAATAAAGCGTTTTAAGTTGCGGGTATTGGGTTAATAATAATATCAACAGCCCATATACCCGCAGCGAATTTTATTTAATGTAATTGAAAAGGCAGATTATCAATTAAGCGTGCTTTACCTAACCATGCTGAGGCTAATAATACTAAATCAGTATCTTCAGTATTAGGGGGAAGTAAATCAAGCGCTCGACGAATTTCAATATACTCTGCTTTGAATCCCTGCTGATTTAGTTGATCCATTGCCCATTGTTGTAATTCAATATAGTTTTCGTATTCACCACTATTTAAACGCTTTAAAGTACTTTGTAGTACTTGTTGTAAGCGGGGCGCAATAGCGCGCTGCTCGGGCGTTAAATAGTTATTACGTGAGCTCATAGCTAAACCGTCTGATTCACGTACCGTAGGTAAACCTATTATTTCAATAGGCATATTTAAATCTTCCGCCATTTGGCGAATGACCATTAATTGCTGAAAATCTTTTTGCCCAAATAAAGCAACATCCGGTTGAACTAAATTAAATAGTTTACAAACAATAGTTGCAACCCCAGTAAAATGACCCGGACGTTTTTCGCCTTCTAAAATGTCACTAATACCCGGTACAATCACGCGTGTGGCTAATCCACCAGTCGGGTACATTGTTTGCGCATCAGGGGTAAATACCGCATCGCAGCCCACACTAATGAGTTTTTCCATATCCTTATCAAGGGTGCGTGGATAATTGGCTAAATCATCAGGGCGATTAAATTGAGTGGGATTAACAAAAATGGAAACAATCACACGCTCACCCAATGTTTGAGCATGGCGCACTAGTGCCATATGTCCTTCATGCAAATTCCCCATAGTGGGAACTAACGCAACTTTAATGCCTTGACGACGCCATTCACGTACTAGTGTTTGGATTTCGGCGGGAGTTTTTAATATTTTAATCATACGAACCAGTGCTCCGCAGCAGGGAAAGTACCTTGTTTAACAGTGTCGTTGTAGGCTTTAATGGCTTGAGGAATCGTTGCACCGTCTACCATAAAGTTTTTAGAAAACTTAGGAGCGTGAGCACTGATACCTAACATGTCATGTAATACTAGTACTTGACCATCGCATTGCACGCCTGCACCAATACCAATCACAGGGATGTTAAGTGCTTTAGTAATTTCTTCTGCTAAGGCGATAGGTACGCATTCCAGCACTAGCATGTCAGCACCTGCGTTTTGTAAAGCGATTGCGTCAGCAATCATTTGTTTGGCAGTACTTTCGTCACGGCCTTGGACGCGATAGCCCCCTAGTTTATGCACTGATTGGGGTTGTAAACCTAAATGCGCACAAACGGGTACGCCATAATGCGCTAATTGCGATACCGTATTGAGTTGAGGTGCGCCGCCTTCGAGCTTAACCATGTGAGCACCACCTTCTTGCATCAGGCGAGTACTATTTCGTAAAGCCATTTCTGCCGAGGTGTAGCTCATAAAGGGAAGATCACCCAATACTAAAGAGCGTTGAGCCACACGTGACACTAAGCTGGTGTGATACACCATTTGATCTATCGTGACGGGTACGGTGGTTTCATGTCCCTGAATGACCATACCTAAGGAGTCACCTACCAAAATGACATCAATGCCTTGTTGATCTAACACTCGGGCAAAACTCGCATCGTAAGCGGTGAGCATGGTGATTTTTTCACCTTCGCGTTTCATTTTACGCAAAGTGGTAACGGTTATGCGGGGATTTTTCACAAGCGTCTCTTCCTGTTCAAGGTCACTCTAAGGAGATACTACCATAACAAACCCTTAACACTTCTACATCAAAAACAGCTACACGGTGTGCATACTTTTGGTGCATATTACTGAGGTGAAGTGGGAGGGGGATGTGAAGGGGGTATATCTGCTATTATTAGCTTTAGCGGCGTAGCTTAGCGATTTAATACGTTGCTTACTAGAGTTCAGCGTTAATTTTAGGGCACATTTTGAGTGCGAGAGTGATTTCTTACTATAAATGTACCTAACAGAACGGTCACCTCTAGTGACCGTTAGAGTATTGCCGATAAGTACTTAGTTAGATAAGTATTTTATGACAAGCTGATGAGTTTGGTTGAATGCCGGATCAGCACAAAATAGTTCAAATCGACTATTGTTTAGGTGCTGCTGGCGTAGTACTGCCCCCTAAACTATCGCGCTTTAATTGGATCAACTGATTAAGAGAGCCAGCATTATCCAATAAGGCTTTATCGTAAGCTGCACGAGCCTTATCAAGGTCGCCCTTAGCCACATAGCTATCGCCTTTAATATCGGCTATTAAGGCTTGATAAGAAGTGGGGAAGGTGCCTTCAACGATTTTTAAAGCATCATCAGGTTTCTTTTGAGCCACCAGTACTCGTGCTAAACGGATTTTGGCCAAGTCTTGATAAGCAGGTTCCTTAGCATTATCAATTACCCAACGTAGACCTTGCACAGCTTTGTCATACTCACCCACTTCGGCATAGCTACGTGCATAATCCAGCGCAGCTAATGCAGCATAAGAGGTTTTACCATAATCAGCTTGCAGTTTTTGTAATAGATTTTCAGGTACTAAGCCCGCTTTATCTTGTTGAATTTGGTAGTAAATGGCTGAAGCGTCTTCCATCGTTTGGTGTTGATGTTTTTGCCAATATTCATAACCAAACAGTACCGCAATTGCTAAACCTACGCCAGCAACAATCGAGGAGCCATGTTGACGCCATAAGGCTTTTAGTTCTTCGGCTTTTTCCTGATCGGTTTTTAATTCGTCTAATAATGCCATTGCTAGCCCCTAGTACTAGTTTTATGCTTTTTGATTAAGGAGAGTCGGTAATTGAGCTAATGCTGCCTCTAGCGTGAAAGTCATTGGCTCGGTTCGCTCTCGTAGTGATTTTAAAGTAACTTGATTAGGATTATCGATCGTTAATCCAAAACGTGCGCCTGATTTATCGGCACGCTTAATTTGTGCTTTGAGACTACCACCGCCACCATTAGTAATCAGCGTCAGAGTAGGCATAGCCGTACGTAATCGCTCTGCAAACGCCATACCACTGACCAAGTACTCTGGACTGACCATGAGATAGGCATCTAATGTGGGGTGAGTGGAGACTAACTCGCGGTTTTTTAAAATATGTACCAAGCGCTCTACACCCATCGCAAAACCAAAGCCTGAAGTGGGTGCGCCGCCTAGTTGCTCAACTAAACCATCATAACGTCCCCCCGCACACACAGTACTTTGCGAGCCTAAATCAGCATCGGGCGTAATCCACTCAAATACCGTACGAGTGTAGTAATCTAAACCTCTTACCAACCGTGGGTTAAGCACAAACTCAATGCCCATCGCCGTTAGGATTTCTTGCAGTTGAGCAAAATGTTCGGCTGACTCAGTATCCAAATGATCTTGTAAATTAGGGGCACCTGCCACTAGTACTTTCATATCAGGGTTTTTAGTATCCAAGATACGCAAAGGATTAGTGTGAAGACGACGTTTAGAATCTTCATCTAATTGATCGGGATAGGCAGAAAAGTACTCCACTAATAAAGATCGATAGGCTTGGCGCGACTCTGGAGTACCTAACGAATTAAGCTCCAAACGATTATCCGTTAAGCCCAACTCACTCCACAGCCTAGCCGTCATTGCAATCACATCGGCGTCAATATCAGGGCCTGTCATGCCAAAGGCTTCTGCGCCAATTTGAGTAAATTGCCGATAGCGCCCTTTTTGTTGACGCTCATGACGAAACATGGGACCCGCATACCAAAAACGTTGCTGTTGGTTATAAAGTAAACCATGCTCTAAACCTGCACGTACACAGCCTGCAGTACCTTCGGGACGTAAAGATAAGCTCGTTTTTTCATTCTCTTTATCGTTGAAGGTATACATTTCTTTTTCAACGATATCGGTGACTTCACCCACCGCACGGCAAAACAAATCAGTCGATTCTACAATCGGAGTGCGAATTTCATTAAAGCCGTAACTCGTAAATAATCTACGCACAGCAGCTTCGAGGGTATGCCAGTACACCATATCAACTGGCAAAATATCATTCATACCCTTAGCGGATTTAATTAAAGTAGCCATAAATCTTATTCAACCTTAAAAGTGGCAACACTACCGCGTGTATAGGCGGTAAGATCATAGGGCTGCCCATTTAGAAATAATTTAATACCGGGTGCATTACCGATTTTAAAGGTCATAGGTGTTCTAGTATTAAGTTCTTTGACGGTATTAGGCGCACCGAGTACTTCAAAAATACGTTTGCCTTTAGCATCTTTAATTTGCATCCACACTTCCTGACTAAATTCAATGCGGACTGCCACATCGACACTTCCCTCAGCATTAGGCTTTGGTGTAGTGGTTGCTGCGTTATCTGGAGTGGCTGTGGCTGCCGTATTATTAGTCGCATTTGATACGGGTACTTGCGGTGCAGCATTAGCATTGCTGGTAGGTTGTGGTGAGGTCGCTTGAGCGGCTTCAGCTAAAGGTACTGCGGGGTTAGGTAGACCATTTGCTAAGGTGGCGGGTGCTGTGGTCGAGGATGCTGCTGGTGTGGGCGCAGTACTGGAAGGACTTGGACTAGGTGCAGTAGCCGTTTCACTAGTATTTGAGGTATTAGTGGAGGTAGTCGCTGCTACAGTCGTGCCTACATTGTTACCTGCGGTATTACTAGAGGCTGGCGTGGCAGGATGGGTTGTAGTAGGCAAGCTAGTGTTGTTAACAGGCGGTTTATCAGCAGCAATTGTCTGGGCTGCTGCGGTAGGGGTGGCTGCATCTGGGCGAGTAACTGTACCTGACGGTGAGGCGAGTGTGCTGTCTTGGCCAGGGTTAGCCGCTCCAGTTAGGGTATGCTGACGCTCCAGATTATTTTGCTGGGTTTTATAAGCAAAGGACTCCCAAGTACTTTGTGCCCAATTGCGAACGGCTGGAATCATACTAATCAACACTAATAACAGCACTAATACGGCGATAACCCCTAGGCGTGCAGTATCGGGCGAAATACGCGGTGCAGAACGCTGATTTAAAGCAGGGGCAAAGTGTTTTGCCATCGCATCGGGATCAGCACCCCGCAGAATTTCATAGGTACGAATCAACGGTGTCGCATCAGACTCAGCTAAACGCGCATAGCTACGTAAATAACCCCGTACATAAGGGGGCTCTGGTAAATGCGCAAAGTCTTCATTTTCCAGCGTTACTAAAATCTGACGCGACAAGTGCATGCGCTCAGCCGCTTTATCAAGATCAAAACCTACTTGCTCACGTAAGGTTTTGAGTTGGTTAGCCAAGTCGCCTGCTTGAACAGAGGACAATCCTTCCTGTGTACGGTTCTCTGTTGGCTGTGCCATTCGTCCCTCGAAGTTTAAAAGTTACAGTTAATTGAGTTGTTGTGCCTCAGCACTGGTTGGAAAACGTGCTAAGAGAGTGTTAGTACATTGCTCCGCTTGAGCATTATCTTGTAGTGCTACGCTAATTTGCGTACACAGCAATAATGACTCAGCTGTTTGTGGTCCACTATCCCGATATCTAAACCATAAAGCCTGAGCTTTAGCATAATCGTGTTTACGATAGCTCACATCTGCTAGTTGGTACAACGCTAAAGCAAACTTATCATTCTTGTCTAGAGCTTGTTGGAAGTACCCTTCTGCTTCATCTATTTGATCTTGCTTCATCAAGCAGACCCCGATATTGGCATAAGCATACTCAGGAGTAACGTATAATGGATCACGTAAAGCCGTTTTAAAGGCATTAATAGCCTTAGTATATTGCCCTACTCGACAAAGATGTGAGCCATAATTATTCATAAGTTCGGAGCTAGGTGTTTTACTGGCTCGTACTGCTTTTACAAAATGACGAGTGGCAAGTGTGTTATCACCTAATCGTTCTTGTAATAAAGCATAATAATGATTGGCTTCAATGGATTTTGGATCATAGCGCAAGGCTTTTTCCAAGTATTCCTTAGCTAAATCTAAGCGCCCTATTTGTAAATAATTAACCCCTAGTTGTGCATTATAAGAAGCCGCTTTGTAGCCATCTTTAGTCGATAAGCTACTAGAGCTTGAACTAGAGGTGGTTGTAGTACTAGTACAACCACTTAACCCCCACACTAATGCACTACTCAATATGACCCATTTAAGACTTTTTTTCATTGTTATAGCCCTGTTCAATACGGGCAAAATGTATTTCACGTCTGCTGCGGTCGTTGACTTGACCTGCCAATTGACCACACGCTGCGTCAATATCATCGCCCCGTGTTCTTCTTGTTATTGCAGTATATCCGGCTTCTGCCAAAATGTCGCCAAATCGATGTATCCGATTGTTACTAGAGCGTTTATAACGCGTCTCAGGAAACGGATTAAACGGAATCAAATTGATTTTAGAGGGAATACCTTTTAAAAGTTTGGCGAGCTGATGAGCGTGCTCATCAGTGTCATTCACCCCATCTAACATCACATATTCCCACGTGATTTTTTCGCGTTCCGAGCCTTTTTTCTCTAAAAAACGCTTGCAAGCGGCTAATAGTTCTTTAATAGGATACTTTTTATTTAAAGGGACCAGCTGATTGCGTAAGTCGTCATTAGGTGCATGAAGTGATACCGCTAACGTCACATCAATTACATCACCTAAACGATCTAATGCCAGTACAACCCCAGAAGTACTCACGGTAACACGACGCTTACTTAAACCATAAGCGTTGTCATCCAACATTAGCTCTAGGGCAGCCACGACTGCATCAAAATTGAGTAGAGGTTCACCCATTCCCATCATGACCACATTAGAAATGACGCGAGGGCCTTTAGGTTCTTCTTGTAATAGCTTTTTAGCGAGCCACAGTTGTCCAATGATTTCTGAAACTTTGAGATTACGATTAAAGCCTTGGCGTGCGGTGGAGCAAAACGTGCAATCTAACGCACAACCTACTTGCGAGGAAATACACAAAGTACCCCGATCATTTTCGGGTATATAAACCATTTCAATGCCATTGCCTTCTGGTAAACGCAGCAGCCATTTGCGTGTGCCGTCGGCAGCATTTTGATCTAGCATAATTTCAGGCGCACGAATTTCAGCGTGCTCCTGAAGATAAGAGCGCAATGACTTACTTAAATTCGTCATGGCATCGAGATGATCCGCGCCCATTTGATGGAGCCACTTAATCACTTGAGTGGCACGAAACGGCTTTTCGCCTATAGAAAGAAAATAGGCTTTTAATTGCTCATGGCTAAAATCTAATAAATTTACTTTAGCAGTACTAGGAGCAGAGGAAATATCCATCAATGGGGCAGTAGTCACGTCTTAAACTCTTAAATTAACGAGTGCGTGGGCACAGTTTATCACCAAAGAAATACGCAATTTCAATTGCGGCATTTTCTTGGCTGTCTGAGCCATGCACGGCATTTTCATCAATGCTTTCAGCAAAATCAGCGCGGATTGTACCAGCTTCTGCATTTTTAGGATTAGTAGCACCCATTAATTCACGGTTTTTAGCGACCGCATTTTCACCTTCAAGTACTTGAATCATAACTGGACCTGAAGTCATGAAAGAGACTAAATCTTTAAAGAAAGGACGTTCTTTGTGAACTGCATAAAAGCCTTCGGCTTCCGCTTGGCTCAGGTGTTGCATGCGAGCTGCAATGATTTGTAAACCTGCATCTTCAAAGCGCGTGTAGATTTTGCCGATTACATTTTTAGCTACAGCGTCAGGTTTAATAATAGAAATAGTACGTTCGATAGCCACAGTGATACTCCAAAAGCTAATTAATCAAGGTTTTTCAATAAGGGCGCAATTGTAATGACACAAGGGCGTAGTGGCAAACATATTCCTATTCCTTTGGAGTAGCGTTTTCACTCATTAGGGTTATTGGTTCGTGAGGTAAGTACTTTTGATAGTGATGAGTAGGTACTTCAGCAAACGGGGGTTAGTGCAACTGAGTGTTTAGCCATTGAGGACTCTGCTAATGGTTTAAAAGCAGCCTTGGGCGCGAGTATTGCTAGAGTAATCACCACTAATACTTACACTTTAGCCAATCATTTTAGGGGCGCTAGTTTGATTGTAAAGGATTTAGATAAGCCCAATCTCGCTACCACACTCATTG
>JBDKGX010000080.1:0-11438 GCA_039797965.1 Pseudomonadota bacterium | reverse complement strand
AACCAGACAAAATTCAAATAAACTATTATGAGCGATAGTTTCCATATATAAAAGCTTTTATATAAAATCATTATATATTTATTGATTTATAAATATAAATAATAGTAATTATATTATAATCAACATGTCTTTTTACTTTAGATAAAAAATTAACTTAGCGAGCCATAATCAGCCACTAAAAATGAAAAATAGCCTACTAAAATTAATAATGTATTACTTAAAGAGATATTGCCTTACAGGCTTAGTCTGGTATTCACTGACGGGCTGATTGAATAGGAGTACTTGCTATGCGCATTCGGATTAGAACCCAATGGAATAATCAAGAACGTGAAGTGTCTTTGGAGGATACGGTGAGCGTACTCGCCTTCAACAGCTGGCGGATTGGGATGCAGTCATTGTTGGAGATTGAAAACGAAAACTTCCAAACCGACACCCAAATGCAGCGCATTGCCGTACTCGAAGAGATGATGGCGTTTTTCGTGCATTTGGTTGACCGTATGGCTTACAGTACTTTAAATGATAGTGATCGTGAGGCTTTAGTCAGTGCCTTTGCGTTAAAACTCGCCGATCACGTTCATGATAACGCCCGTGATTTCACTAAAGCGGATCATCGCAATAATTTTATTAATAAACTCAATATTCGCCTCGCCGATTACTCTGAAACCACATGGGCTAATATCGCCCAAGAACCCGGCTTTTCAATGGGCTTAACTTTCGGCAATCATATCGCAGACACCTTAGGTTCTAGAGATAAAAAATGGGTATTAGATTATATCCAGCAAGTACTGATGCCTGAGATGGTGAAATTGTTTAAACAGGTACTCACTAGATTAGGGTTGACCGCTAATGAAAGTTAACCCAATTCGCTAAACATTTCGCGCTGTAAACCACTCAATAACACCATTCGCGCATTGAGATTGAGCATCACCCCATGCCTAATTTGTTCTTGAGCATTTTTATCGCCCGCATAAGTGATTAAAGCCTGCTCAACCATTCCTGAGTGCTCGATATCTAAAACAATATGCTCGATAAAAAGCTGTAAATCATCATCCGTTACATTAGGAATCGTGCGTAACGCATCTAGCAAAGTTTGATAATACGGTGGAATCGGCCACTCTCCGGCAATCCCTACCGCTGCTACGGCTGCAAGCCAATTTTGCCCTTGAGAAATACGCATCATGGTGTCTATGTAACCTTGCAATTCAGGCATCATATAAGGACTAATCATCTCGTTGTCCGTCACACCTACCGCGCGCATAAACTTACGATATACCGCCATATGTGATTTATTCAAATCACCATTACCGTATTCATCATATAAAATTTCAGCTAAAACAAATTGTAGATTTTCGTCAGGCGTTACCCCCAATGCATTAGCCTGATATAAGCGCGTCCGTAAAATATGCGGATAATAAAGTAAAGCAAACTGCTTACCTTGCTCACGAGTTAAAGGCTGAGCGGTTAATTGCTTTAGGAAGGGATGAGTTAAAAACGGGTGCGTTAGAACGTCGTGTTTTAATTGCTGCATAAAGGTTAATGCTGCACTCATGGCAAAGTACTCAAACAAACTTAAATGAGTACTTTACCATGTTACCTTATGCGTGCCAGTACGCTCAAAGTACTAGGTTTTGCTAAGAGCTGCATAACGATAAAACTGAATCATAGCTTGGACTAATACAAACAGTGCAATTCCACTCAATACGTGCCACAAGAAATGCCAACCAAGGTAATAACCAGACTCCGTTAAAGTGCCCTGACACAAGGGTTGATCCATACCATGAAAAATCAATCCACTGACTAATAAAACACAAGAGCCCCCCAACCAACGGGTTGCTGGGTGATTACGCTGGTGTAAACGTTGAGCTACTACCATTAAAGCGACTACAGGTGGGACATATAACGAAGTACTTGGCAAACAATAGTTAAAAAGGCAAGGGATTAAGGTTAAAGCAGTCCATAATATGCCAAATACGAAAGTACTGATTAATGCCCAACGATGCTTAACTTGTAGAAAGCGGGTCAAGGCTAGATATAAATACAAAGTACCGAACACCCCAGTACTTATCATCATTAGCCCAAAATCTACAGCTGTCACTTGAGTATGCAAACCAAAACTACTCAGCCCTATTAAAATAACCAGTAAAGCTAATACATATTGTATTGTAGGACGCTGATAAACTAAGCCTTGAGTACGGACTAATACCCACAACCACACACCTACTAGTACTAAAAAACTAGTCGTTACCGCATTGAGAGGTTCTGCCCACACACTGGTATCTGTGCCACGCTCACAGTATTTAAAGAGTTGCTCTAGCCGATCCATAGCCCTGCCTACCCTTAATAGAATTATTCAATGTATTTCAGACTATGGATTATACGCTATTTGGCGAAAATTAACTCAACATAAATTTATCGAGCTGGATACGAATAGCAACAACCACTCACTTTTTCACCGTTTAATTTGCCACTCACCCGAAAAGATACTCGGCGCTTTGCTAAGGAACTTGAGCATTGACCACTATAGCGAATCGTTAGACTCACACGATCTTTGCCACGATCTCCGACTACAACAGTACTAGTCGCCCGTTGATTATTTCCCCCATGTAATTGATTTTTGAAGGTCAGCGGCACATTGGTTGAGTAGTCACCTTGATAAAGATTAATAGACTTTGGTAATACTTCCGCCTTCCAATAAGGTGAAGCACTGCCACACTCTAATATCCAGCTGCCAACTGGCTTGGCTTTGGGGGCAATTGTAATGGGTTGAGTAGATTTAGACGGCGTATCAGTTTGCTCAGCTAGTAGATGCTTATTTTTGCTTGGCAAGGAAGCCGTACTTTTACCGGTGCTAGGTGTCAAAAAGCGTTTACTAACCCAGCCCAATTGATTTTGGTAACGAATTTCAGCCCAAGTCGTACTACTTATTTTAGTGGTTTTACCTGTTACTTGAATACCTTGCGCATCCGCTGGCAAACGCGCCAGTACTTTTTGGTGGGTGCCGGGTTGTTGGCGCATATTGAGCGTATCTCCAGCCTCTACCCCTTTGATAATATAAGTACTTGTACTTGCCATTGCCGAAGTACTCCATAATAAAGTACTCACGACTAAGGCTTTAATAATCCTTGGCATATTAACACTCCTGTTTTAAATAAAAGTATCATTACACTAATCCCAACTAAGGTATTAATGGGGTAAAACTAAATATAAAGCTTATTAAGTATTAGCCACTTAATAATCAATAAGATAAAACAGTATTAGTTATAGTGAAGATTAGCTGAGATTGCCGGAGGAATATACGAAGGTACTAGGCGCACTCCATCTAAATTAACGCTAGATGGAGTGGTATAAGTGAAATCAGCAGATTAAGTATTCTTTTTTACCGCATCTACTGCATCATCGACTTTAGCTTCTGCTTTGTTAGCCAGTTCTTGAGCATTTTGTTTAGCCTCTTGATAAGCATCAGCCGCTTTAGTTTTTAGCTCTTCGGCTTTTTTCTGAGCGGTATCTGCTAGTTCACTAGCATCTTGCTTTAGATCTTCATAGGTTTCATTGGCTTTTTCTTTGGCTTCATCATAAGTTTTAGAAGCCTCTTGTTTGAATTCGCCAAAGTTTTGAGTAGCACGCTCACTGAGGTCTTGGGAAGGATTAGTCGCCTCCTCTTTAGTAGCAGTATTAATACCTAGTAGTTTATAAAGACCGCAAAAACGAATTAAACCCGTACCAATAACAATCACGCCAATCAAAGTTAATAAAAAGCTCGCTTTCCATAACCCAATAATGGCTAATAATCCACCTACTGCAATACGAATATTGCGATCTTGTTTACCCACATTTAGCTCTAAAGCCATAATCATCACTCCTTGGTTATCGGTAATAACTCAAACCTACCTCAAGAGTAGTTTGTTTTGTTTTTTAAAGTATAACAAATCCCTGTTACTGAGTCGGATTAGTACCTAATCTTAGGTCAATTCCTCAAGATAGTTGAATAGGTGTGGAAAGTACTCGCTCTAGTTCAGCCATGCCTGCGGGTAAATCCAGTTTGACCCCTGAGGCACGCATACTTGAACCTAGCGCGTGTAACGTGCGGAATAAATTATGCGCCCGACTTTGCTCACCCATTTGCCCAATCCGTAGAATATTTAACCCGAAAGCACCCGAAATTTCTACTTTATGTATTTGTGACATGTAAGAACGCACTTTATCCGCAGGTGCTTGTGCTGGAACAATGATGCCTATGACAGAATTTAAGCGATGTTGCTCCGCAATCAGTAGCTCTAAACCCATCGCCTCAATACCGGCTTGTAAAGCGCGTGAGCAACGCAAATGACGTTCAAAACGCTTAGTTAAGGTTTCCTCACACACTAAGCGTAAAGCCTCGTGTAGTGCCAAAATACCGGAAACCGGCGCGGTATAGTGATAAGAGTTTTGATTCCAAAACCGATCGGCTAATTGCGCATCTAAACACCAATGGAATAACAGCTCTTGACGATTAGCGATTTTTTTATTCCACGCATTTTCAGAAAATGCCAGTAATGAAACACCTGGGATAGACGATAAGCCTTTTTGACCGCCGGTAATCACCGCATCAATGCCCCAATTGTCCATTTCTAGGGGCATAGTACTGAGCGTACAGACCGCATCGACAATCACGAGGCAGCCATAACGTTTACCTAATCGTGCCACTTCTACTAAATGCTTATTATGAACCGTATTAGAGGTTTCACCCTGTACCATTGTAATGGCATCAAAATGCCCTTCTTGCAGCATACGCTCAACTTCAGCAACATCGACACCTTCATTAGGGCGAGTCTCTAAAATCACCGGTTCGCCGCGCACCCGACGAGTTAACTCGGCTAAACGTTGACTGAAATAACCATTGCAAATGCAAAGTACTCGCTCATTGGGACGAATTAAATTAGCAATCGCCATTTCCATTGCTGCTGATCCAGGCCCTGCTACCCCAATAACATGAGAGGAGGAAGTTTGGAACACATAGCGCCCCATCTCTTTCACTTGGCGAATGACATTATTCATGGTTTCGCCAAGGTGATTGATGACGATCGAGTTTGCCGCCGCCACTTTTTGCGGGAGAGGAACAGGGCCAGCCCCCATCATTAACAGTGGTTCTTCGGGTAAAATATGCTCTAGCGATACAATACTAGGAATAGCGATAGACTGGTTCATGTTTTTTAAGTGGCTCGTCTCAACAACAATAGAAGCTCGCCTTAGCGAGGGTATATAAACTCATCCTAGGGAATTACAGTAAAACTTACGCGGTGATTACTTGCTTAACCGCCCAGTAAACAGGCATTAAGGGATCAAACATCGTCAAGCTTCCTTGGCTTAATGCTAAATTTTCTGGTACAGCGATCGGATCAGCTTGGCGCTCTAACAGTACTTTACCTGTATTCACGGGTAAACCATAAAACAGGGCACCATTTAAGGATAAAAAGCGTTCTAATTGCGCTAGCGCCTGATTATTCTCAAATACTTGGGTCACAATACTTAAAGTACTGGCTACATTAAATATCCCAGCACATCCACAAGCACTTTGCTTAGCATGATCAAGATGAGGCGCTGAATCCGTTCCTAAGAAAAACCGTGCATCGCCCGAAGTCGCTGCCTCCACTAACGCCAGACGATGTAATTCACGTTTGGCAACGGGCAGGCAATAATAATGGGGCTTAATACCACCGACTAACATCGCATTACGATTAATGACCAAATGATGAGGGGTTAAAGTTGCTGCGGTATAACGCTCACACGACTTAACGTACTCCACCCCCTCTTTAGTCGTCAAATGCTCAAATACGACTTTAAGTTTAGGAAACCGTGCCCGAATGGGTTGGAGTTTTTTCTCAATAAACACGGCTTCCCGATCAAAGATATCCACCTCTGGATCAACCACCTCACCATGTACTAGTAAAGGCATGCCAATGTCTTCCATGACCTCCAGTACTGGGTAAACCGCTTCAATGTTTTTTACTCCCGCTGCTGAGTTAGTTGTTGCGCCCGCAGGATAGAGTTTTACAGCCGTTACATCCCCATTGCGAAAACCTTGTTTAACATCATTGGGATCCGTTTGCTCGGTAAGGTAAAGCGTCATTAAAGGTTTAAAATGACTATTGGCGGGCAAAGCAGCCGTAATTTCATGGCGATAATTAATGGCATTCACTGTTTTGACTACAGGAGGCTGGAGATTAGGCATAACAATCGCTCGCCCAAAATGATGCTCAGTAAAAGGCAATACTGCCTTTAAAAGCTCACCACTGCGTAAATGCACATGCCAGTCATCTGGTAAGGTAATAGAAAGAGTGGTTGGTGTAGTCATAGTCGCCTGCCCGTCAAAAGAAGGGCAGTTATTCTAGCAGAAGGTGAATCAAAAAAATGCTGATCAGACTGCCTCTATAGGAATATTTCATTACAGCCAGCGTTTCCACCTCAATACGCCCAGTACTACTAGCATAACTATTAACATACTAATCAGTACCTCAAAAAATCCATACTGGGCACCAGAGCCGGGGATATACTCAAAATTCATTCCATAAATACCCGCTAATAAATTCAGCGGCAGGAAAATCACTGAGGCAATGGTAAGTACTCTAATAATTTCATTAGTACGTTGGTTGGTAGCCGAAAAATAGATTTGTACTAAATTTTCTAAATCATTTTGCAGCGCTGCTGTATCACGACTAACACGGCTAAAGTGCTCTAGAATATCGCTTAAACGTACTTCTATGCGCGGATCGAGGGTTTGATCAGTTTCATCAATAAAAGCATCTAAAGCCTCTTCTTGTGGCTCAATAGTCTCCATTCGTGAATGACGTAATTGGCTACTAGCTTTTAGTAAGGCAGGCCAATCATTAAAACGCGAATCAGAATCCAATAACTGTTTTTGCCAATGTTCTAATTGTTGCGCTAAAGGCAGGCGCATCGTGAGATATTGATCAGTAAACCATGAAAGTAATGAACAAAAAATACTGAGTGTTGATACAGGCGCTCGCAAGGGTAAACCACTTAGCCAACGCGAACGAGTCACTTGGCAATGTGTTTTTGTTGAGGCATGCACACTAATAAGTACTTTGTTACTGACAAAGAACACAACTGGAGAAGTTTCCGTCTGAAAACCACCAATCGGTAAGGTAGAGTGTGTTAACGCTCTAAAAACTAACATCTCATAATGGGGAGTAGCATCAAAAAAAGGCGGATGATTAGGATTATGAGCATCTTTTACATGTTGGTCATAGAGTGGAAAGCCTAATAATGTTTCTACTTTAGTTTCCCATCCTGCATCTTCTGGATAAATATCGATCCAAAAAACACCTGACATTTGCTCTGTTTGCTCTAATGACGCTACGGCTTGAGCTTGTAGTGTGGTGGGATCAAAGTGGGTAATTTCCATAAGTACTCCATACAGCGCCAAAACTCCTGATCACGACACCGTAATACACCAATAAAAAAGCCCCTGACGAATCAGGGGCTTGAAATGGTGGGCCCAGTAGGACTTGAACCTACGACCAAGGGATTATGAGTCCCCTGCTCTGACCAACTGAGCTATAGGCCCTAAGAGACTGAAGTTACTATTAACTAGTGGTGTCTAGCAACTATTTAGCGGTCGCTACCACCTAAATTACTATTAATAGGGATATCACTATACTCTAAGAAGCTACGGAGCATATCCGATCTGCTGGGATGACGCAACTTCCTTAGGGCTTTGGCTTCGATTTGACGAATCCTTTCACGGGTTACATCAAATTGTTTACCCACTTCTTCCAAGGTATGGTCGGTATTCATATCAATACCAAAGCGCATCCGCAGTACTTTAGCTTCACGTGAGGTTAGACTTGAAAGTACTTCATGCGTAATCTCAGACAAACTAGAAGCCGTTGCAGAATCAAGCGGTGATTGAATATTACCATCTTCAATAAAATCACCTAAATGGGAATCCTCATCATCGCCAATGGGGGTTTCCATTGAAATCGGCTCTTTAGCAATTTTGAGTACTTTGCGGATTTTATCTTCCGGCATTTCCATTGCAACCGCCAATTCCTCAGGTGTAGCCTCGCGCCCCATTTCTTGCAATAGCTTGCGTGACACCCGATTGAGTTTATTAATCGTTTCAATCATATGCACGGGGATACGAATAGTCCGTGCTTGATCGGCAATGGAGCGGGTGATTGCTTGACGAATCCACCAAGTCGCATAAGTCGAAAACTTGTAACCCCGACGATACTCAAACTTATCTACCGCCTTCATCAGACCGATATTACCCTCTTGGATTAAATCCAAGAATTGCAGCCCGCGATTGGTATACTTTTTCGCAATCGAAATAACCAAACGTAGATTGGCTTCCACCATCTCTTTCTTGGCACGACGCGCTTTTGCCTCACCCACTGACATACTACGGTTGATTTCTTTGATTTGCGCAACGGTTAAACTGCACTCTTCTTCGATATCAACTAAATGCTGTTGAATGGCTAAAGCCGAGTTTTTGTGAGGTAAGAAAGTACCTTTATATTTAGGATACTTAGTCACAAACTCATCTAACCAGTTTACATTGGTTTCGTTTTGCGGGAATGAATCAATAAAGTCCTTACGATGCACTTCACCCGACTGTACAGCCAGTTTCATCATAGCCCGTTCGTTTTGGCGAATACGCTCGACAATACCGTTTAAACGTAAGGTCAACTGATCGATAATGGGCTGTGCTAAGCGAAACTCCATAAATTTGGAAGCTAAATCATCACGTGCTTGCGCGTAATCAGCTACTTTGGTTTTGCCTTTAGCCTTTTTCAGTTCTTGAACACGCTCAAATAACGTTTGTAATTCCGCAAATTTTGCTGCCGCTTCCTCAGGATCAGGACCTGTATCGACCGGATCAGCCGTAGCCTCTACTTCTTCGTCATCATCTGGAACTACGACTTCAGCATCCGCCTCTGCGGCTGCTTCTGCGGCTAACTCGTCCTCAATGGTAGCGATGGGGAAAGGTGCTAAGTCTTCATCAGGATTAGCAAAGCCATTAATAATATCTGTTAAACGCATCTCCTCCGTTGCTACTTTGGAGTACATATCTAGTAGTACTTCGGTAGAGGCAGGATATTGGGCTAAGGCTTTTAGAATTTCATTTAAGCCTTCCTCGATCCGAATGGCGATTTGAATCTCGCCCTCGCGGGTTAACAGCTCTACTGTACCCATTTCACGCATGTACATACGCACTGGGTCGGTAGTACGGCCAAAATCACCATCAATATTGGCGAGAGCAGCAGCAGCCTCTTCAGTAGCTTCATCATCGGCTTGTACGGCTTCATCGTTTAAGAGCAAAGAATCGGCATCAGGTGCATGCTCATAAACGGTAATACCCATATCGTTGATCATGGCAACGATATCTTCAATTTGCTCAGGGTCGACAATCGTATCAGGAAGGTGGTCATTCACCTCTGCATAAGTCAGGTAGCCCTGCTCTTTACCCCGTGCGATTAACTCTTTCAACCCTGATTGTTGCTGTTCTGTTTGACTCATGCCCTGACTAACCTCAAAAATTGACGCGCGATTATAACACAAAACTCAAAAATGCAAGCTTTATCTGATTGACGGTTTTGATTTTTTTTTAACTCTTGGCATGTCTAATAATAGAGAATTCAGGTCATGCCGTTCCTGTGTAGTTAACTCACTAACTTGAGCTTTTTGAACTAACTGTTCAAGCTGGAGTTCTATACCTTGCTTTCTAACCTGTTGAAGACTATCAACAAATTCTTTCTCTAAAACATCTAGGTCAACCGTATACTTTAACCAATCAAGCATTCTTGTAGTAACTACTTCGTATTCAGTATTACGCAAGTGTTCCACTAGTCCTGCTGTATGTATATGGGGTTGTTCCTCAATGATTTCAACCAAAGTGACTAACAAATCTATACCCGCTAGAGGAAATCGGACTAACTGCTCTGGATTTACCATATGCTTAATTAAGCTAGGCTCATACAATAATGCTGCAATGACCAATCTTAATGGTGTGCGCTGAATACTATGCTCATTAATCTTAACATTCTGTGCAGGTCGAAGCGCTTGGACTGGTTTTGCTAATTCGGGCGAAGTACTCGGTGGTAAACGACTCGTCCGTATAATAGCGGCATCAATGCCTGTTAACTTACTCAGCTCATTAAAAATTTGCTCTTTGAGCATCAGCTCTGGCATACGCTCAATAAGATTTAAAGCGGCATCTAATAACCGTGTACGTCCTTCACGACTACCTGTGTTAAATCGAGTTTTTAAATCCTCAATCAAATAGTCCGTTAAACCCAAAGCAGTGGCATATAACCCCTCAAACTGCTCCATCCCAATTTTGCGTATTAAACTATCAGGATCATCGCCTTGTGGTAAAAATAAAAAACGTACTTCACGGTCATCTCGCAATTCTGGCAAACACGTTTCTAACGCTCGCCATGCAGCTTGTCTTCCTGCCCTATCACCATCAAAACAGAAAATAATTTCGGGCACAGTTTTAAATAAGCGCTGAATATGCTCTGGGGTCGTTGCAGTACCTAGTGTTGCTACTGCATAACTAATCCCAAACTGTGCCAGCGCAATCACATCCATGTAGCCTTCTACTACTACTAAACGCTCTAATTGGCGAGTCTGTTGACGTGCCTCATAAAAACCGTACAGCTCCCGCCCTTTATGAAACAACGGTGTTTCAGGTGAATTCAAATATTTAGGTGTACCTTCACCCAATACTCGCCCCCCAAACCCAATGACTCGCCCTCGCCTATCTCGAATAGGAAAAATTAAACGCCCTCGAAACCGATCATAATAACGTCCTTTATCATTTTTGATCTGTACACCACCCTCTAATAAACGCTCGGTTTGATTAGGGAATGCTTTACTCAGTACATCCCAACCTTCAGTGGCATAGCCTAATTGAAAGCGATCAATTAACGTCTGACTCACCTCACGTTTTAATAAGTACTCTTGAGCTTGTCGTGATTGAGGTAATTGTGTTTGGTAAAACTTAGCCACCTGCTCCATTACCGCATAAGTATCTAATGTCACTTTAGGACGAGTACTTTTACTAGTGGAGTCATTTTGCTCATAAGGAATGGTTAACCCTTGAGCATTCGCCAGTACTTCAATCGCTTCTATGTACTCTAAGTTTTCATACTCCATTAGAAAGCTAATCGCACTACCATGCACACCACAGCCAAAACAATGATAAAATTGCTTATTAGGGCTTACGGTAAATGAAGGGGTTTTTTCACTGTGAAAAGGGCAACATGCCATGTACTCGCGCCCGTGCTTTTTTAACGGTACGCGAACCTGAATAACCTCTACTATGTCAACTTTAGCTAGTAAATGGTCAATAAAATCCTTAGGGATACGTCCCGCCATGCAAAATCACACCTAATGTTGTCAACAAAATAGCGCTAATCCTCAAGTCGAGTTAT
>JBDKGX010000079.1:0-11519 GCA_039797965.1 Pseudomonadota bacterium | reverse complement strand
AAGTCGCTTATCCACACACCAAGGCTCGCGGATTCATTCCCGACATAATCCGTAATTTGCTCATACGTTTCGCTAACATAAGGCACATCACGAGTTTTCAGCACATAGTCGAGGGTACTGCATAGCAGTAACCCTAGTGTCATGGCATAAAGCTGGGGCATCCGTGGCGCGGTTTGGGCTAAGAGTTCGCTCGTTTGGGATTCAATCCGGTCTAAACGACTCATGATTTGTGCATCTATAGCCATGTGAATAACCCCTTGAACAATGCCCATTGCTCCCAAAGTATCGAACCTAGTCCTTTGAGGCTGTCACCTGTAATACTTTTGGTGATCGTATAGGCAACCCCATTCAGGATGAAAAACCAGCCTATTACCCAAACCCACAAGGGGTTTAGGTAGCTAATGAGCTTATTCATGGCTGCACCTTCCACACGTAACGCTTACCATCACTCGCAATAGAGCAATTAAGGCGACCTTTAGGGGTTTGCGTCCATTCCTGAGTGCCTGCAACACATTCAGCGATTTCGGCTTTATTAAGGGGTCTTACGGCGGTGTATTTAGGGTTGGTTTTATTAGTACTTACATTCCCTTCCAGTACTTGCATACCTGAGTGGCTAGCCGTATTCACCCCACTACTTGCCGCTTGTTTTGCCGCCTCTAACATGCGAGAGGCTTGCATGGTATCAACTGACACATTGGCATAAGTCAATCCCATCGTGATGACCGCTAACCCCATCCATGCGGCAACAGGTTCACGGCTCTTTAAAATCGCACTGCCACCGATAGCGGTTAAAGCACTGGCGGCAAAATCAGCCACTTCTCCACCACTCACATTGATGATAGGGAGTCCGCCAAACAGTAAAGAACCCGCGCTCAATACGCCAAGACCTAAAGCACTGTAGCCTACGATACTGGGTAGAGCGCTATTCGTTGCATAGGTAAAACTCATGATTACACCTCAACCCAAACGAGGGGGCGCTTTTCAGGCGGCAAATGACTGTAGTCAAAGTGCTGTAGACGACCATCCGGCAAGCGGACTGATCGGAAGATTTCCCGATAAGCTGCTTTAGGGCGGGCTTGTTCTTGGATGTAATCAACAAGGTCTAATTGATCAGGTTTGCGAGTACGCTTAGCCATGATGCGCCCCCTCAATCTGAGTGAGGGTAAGCTGAATCAGCTCATTAGCGTTGTGTATGAGGCAATCTAAGCCCAAGAGAATCGGCTTTAAATGACTGCTATCCGGTTCGCTATCGTGAACCATCGTTAAGGTATTACGCAGCATTTCGAGGTAGATGCTTGCCTCGTTTAGCATATCGCCCTGTGAGGCGTTATTGAGGGTTCGTAGGGTAGGTAGGTACATGATTACACCCCACCTTCTGCTAAGCGCTTAGCCCACTTGGTAGCGGTTTCTACTGCATTAGAACTCAGTAGGTAAGCATCATGATTATTGAAGTCCAACTCACCAAACGCACTTGGGTTGAAGTGGAAGCTATCCTCGCAAAAGTGCATCAAGGCGATGCAATTAGTGCGAATCTTGCCTAGGTCTAGCCCTATTTGATTAAGCTCGCTTGTACTGATAGGGGCAACAGGTGAGGGTAGGGGATTTTTAGCGGCTAAACGCTCTAGTTCACGGCTGCGTAAAATAGCCCTGCCTCGATGCTCCTTAGTGCGCTCTAGTTCCTGTAGGCACAGTTCAAACAGTGGGCTTAGGCGGTCGTTATCCTCATTCGCGTTAAGCTGCTCTAGTACGCCTTGGACGCGCTCCAGAATCAGCGATTCCTCGACTAGCTCCGTTTCAATCGGTCTTAAGACATAATCGGGTGCTGTTGGGGATGATTCTATACGGTTAGATGTGCTATGATTTTCTAGCATTTTAATTACTCATTAAATGTTTGAAATGTAAAAGGGTTTTGGAGTGTTCGAGACTCTTTAACCCACTAAGCCCCTTGATTAACGTCTTGGGGCTTTTTCGTTTATAGGTTGTTTAAAACCCATTCGTAACTAGGCTTATCTTGTTCTTCGATAGCGAGTGTTAATTCATGGGTAGGGTCTAAAGTGTTTTCATTAACTGTTACCCCATACAAGCTAAGCATTTCACCTAAGTCAAAATAGTTTTTCTCTAAATTGGCATTGTCTAAACGTTCCTTGACGTTTTCAGGTGCAAAGCTGTAAGCGATTGCGAGGCTATTAGGTAATTCGTATATGGCGTATTCCATGTTTTTTCCTTATGGATTCAAGTTATGCCGCTGTATCAGTGGCTTGTGTGTCGGCTTCTTTAGCCTTTCTCAATTGGCGGTTAATTTCCGCGTTAATAGAGCGGTCTTCCTGTTTGGCTTTTGCCTTTATCCATTCACTTATCTCTGGTTCTAGTCTTACTGGATAAGCGTTCTGTCGCTTTTTTTCAGTCATATCTTTTTTTATCCCTTTCTATCTTTCTGTGTGAATAGTATACAATCTTTTTAAAGGATACAAGTTCTATCCTTAATTATCCTTGATACAAAATGATTCACTTTACAAAATCCAGCCTATGAGTAAAGAAGACCAACGCCATCACCCATACCCAATCAGGTTAACTAAAGAATTGAGGGAGCGCTTAGAGGATGCTGCACGCCTTGCAGGTCGCTCTTTAAATGCTGAAATGCTTTTAAGGCTAGAAGCTTCTTTTCATGAGTCAGATGAACAAAAAGAAGTCCTAACAGAGTTAAGAGTAAGGGAGTTAATACGAGAAGAACTAGCCAAAGCGGGTAAGGGGTAGGGAGTAAAAGAGTAACAAAAAGAGTACTTTTACTCTTTTTATTAAGCTACTGATTTATAAGGCTAATATAGCCTTTTTTGCCCCTAAAACGAGTAACAAAAAGAGTATAAAAGAGTACGATTTACTCTTTTTATGGTGTCTCTCTAAGTGACTGATAGTTAAAGGAAAAACAGTACTTTTTAGGGAGTAAAAGAGTAAAAGAGTAAAAAGAGTAAGAAAATACTTTTTAGAGTCGTTAATTCGTAACGTTAGGTTAGTGGGTGCAGCTCCCTACTAGGTACAAGCTAAATGATTGATAATCCTAAAAACAACGTTTTTCGTGGTTTTGAACTGTCAAATAATCTTGGATAGTTGAAGCAACTATTGAAAAATTTAATGATTATTAATTTTACCATTAATAAGGGCTTATATCCTCAAAATAGGTATATCCCTGTTCCCTAATAATTGGTTCTAGTGCGTATCGAATGGCGTCCCAGCAATGATTATGTGCGTCTATGAGCACAGGCATAATATCACCTGTGAGTCGGTCGGTTTTATAGCTCCAAAGCCGTGCTTCTTCGATGGTATGGGTACAGTCGGGATGTATAACGATACGTTCAAAGCTGCGTAGCCTCCCAATACCATCCTCGACACTACCTGACCACTTAGTGACTGACTCTATGTGAGGATATCCATTGCGCTGCAAATAGCTAATGATTTCAGGTCGTGCATTATCAGCGCGTATTACGTGGTGCTTAGCATCGGGCAATTGTTCAAAGAGAGCGGGTAAGTAGTCCGTGTCAATCCCAATACCGTACGCTTCTTGGTGAATATAAAGCGTTCTGTCCTCGATGTAGCATTCAATAAGCGTGGTAGGGTCAACACTAAAACCCCAATCAGCGCCATAATACGCCCCGTCCCAATGTGATTTAGGCTCAAACCATTCAACCGTGTACTTGCCCTTAAGTACTTGTGCGTCACTGTTTTGCTTGCACTGTCCGCCCCAAATGTGCGCCGCGTCGTCGGGACTAACACGGTAAAGGTAATCCTTTTCCTTTCTAAGTGCTTCTGGAAAATACGGGTTATCCTGCCAATTAATAGCCAGTAGCAAGGTACTAGGGGGGGCGTTCAAGATGAATTTTTCGTAGGTAGGGTCAGTGATTTCATTCGGGTTGAATGATAGCCAGATTTCAGAGTGCGGCTTTCTAATTGTGGGAATTAGTACATCCCAGCTAGATTTAGACACTTTTTCGGCTTCCTCAATCCAACATATGTCTATACCCTCCATTGACTTAATCTTAGTGATATTGGAGCGAATCCCGCTAAAGATGAATTCTGAGCCTGTTTTACTGCTTATCTTGGTGTCGGTAATGGTAAACAGGTGATTCAGTTGCAGCGTGTCTATTTGGTCGACTAGGAGCTTATGCACTGATTCCTTTATCGAGTTCTGAATCTCTCTAGCACACAATACCCTCAGCTCTCTGGAAGCGGCTAGGATGATTAACGCCCTTGCAATACCCCACGATTTACCGCCCCCGCGTCCTCCATAAGCCACTTTATAGCGATAAGTATCTAACTGCATAAAAGGCTTAAATTTAGCGGGCAAGGTGATTTTATTCGACTGCATTACCGTCACCGTCCGAATCAACAAACTTTACTATGAGGTGTGTTAATTCGCCCTTATGGTCTACATCAAGTTCTTGCCTTGGTTTACCGTGTCCACGATCTAGTAAGCTGTTAGCGGCGGCTACTCTTGCGGCATGGGGTGCGGTTTCATCGCTCATCACTTCAACTAATGTTTTAAGCGCTGTTTCTGTATATTGTTGTGCAGCCTCTCGAATGCTTGCGGTGGCTTTGTTTATTGAACCCTTCACCCGTCCGCCTGTTTTATAGCCCTGTGTCATTCTATTACCCTCTAAATTAGAACTGGTTAGAGCTATTTTAATGGGTAGTTTCTCAATAATCACTACACTTTAATGTTAAAAATAAGATAAATCATTTGGTTATGGCAATAAATTTAAAGTTATAAATTTTTCAGATGCTCCAAAGTTTCAGGATACTTCTCGACCAGTCGCAATAACAAAGCGGCTTGTGCATTGGGCTTACTGCGTCCTTGTTCCCAACTTTCTAAGGTTCTGGGATTAGTACGAATTACATGGGCAAAGACCGGACGTGAAAGATTCTTAGTTTGGCGTAAAGTCAGAATTTCATCAGAAGTAATTTGAGGTTCTGCTACTTTTTGCAGGGTTACTCGCTTTAATGTCACTTTGCCTTCTCGTTCTGCTTGCAGCGAATCCACACCTTCCATCAGTTCATCAAATAAATTACGTTTAGTCATGATTGCACCTCTTAAGATAGCGGCATTAGTGGGCTTGTGGGTAACGTTGGGTGAGTTCTTGCTTTAGACGCTCTTTCAATAGAGCTTTTTGTTTTTCGGTTAAGTCACTCATTTCGTCCTTGTCATAAAGGGTAAACATCAAGAACTCTAGTTCACTGATTTGGTAATAGTAGATAACTCGTAAACCTCCACGCTTGCCCTTATTTCGCCTTTTATCCTCAAAACGTGTTTTTCTTAAGCCTCCCGTTCCTGTGATAACATCCCCTTGTTTCGGTTCTGCAATTAAAGCCAGTTGTAAAGACTGATAAGCCTCATCATCCAAATATGTTTCACGCCACCGCTCAAAAGCAGGTAGCTCAATGAAAGTGGGTAGTTTTTCACTCACAAGTAGGTACTGTTTAGTCAAGTAGTCTTTATTATAGTTCTATACGTGACTTCCGTATAGTTATACTTATTTGTCTTTTACCAATGTAACCACGTTCTTTAGATAACTTTACATTCACTGATTACCAGAAGGTCATGTAACCGTGTAACCGATGCTAAAAATGAGCGGTTACAAAAATAGGCTAAAAATATCTATATAAATCAATCTTGTAACCGATGTAACCGCACTTTTTACACTAACTCTGCATTCACTTAGGAATAAAGAGAAAGCCAATAATAGGGCAAGTTAATAAATGTATATGAATCAGTTGCTTATATTAATTATTCTTCTCTTTTTGTTAATCTATTACCTACTTATTGTCTATTTATTAAGCTAATGTCGAGTTCCCCTAAAAACAGCGGTTACATCGGTTACATATTTGTTTTTATTAGATTTTTTCAGAAGTAAAAAAGCCACTACTAAGAGTGGCTATTCAGTACAGGTTCTTGGGTAAAGTTAAGCAGTTTTGAAGGCTATAACATTAGACACTGGTTCACCTGTAAGTATTTCTTTTATATGGCGTTCCCATGCCTCGAGGGCTTGCCTTTTTTCCTTCTGGTAGTCGTTTCTGTCATAAATGCCACCCACTGAATTATCTTTATGGTTGGTTACTTTGTCTTGGATCAAACGATTAAACCCTAGTTGGCTTATGCCAGTGGTAAAGGTGCGCCTTAAGTCGTGTGGGGTTGGTCTTTCAAGATTAGGCTCCCATGCTATCACTGCCTTTCTCATGGCTTGTGGTAATGTGCTAGCACGTTTAGGATTGCCGTTGGTGTCTATGATTAAGTAACCATTACGGCTATGAGGTCGCAGCGTATCAATAAGAGCTTTTAGGGTATCTGTCAAAAAAACGGTATGAGGTATTGAGTTCTTAGGGTCGGGTATTAGCCACCAATCGCCTTGTATATAGCGTTCCTGCATCGTGCAAATTTCATCTACCCTTTGTCCTGTGAGTAGTGCCAGCTTGAGAGCGCTATTAGTGGCAAGTTCAGATTTATTCGATTCTAACCACTGCCAGAATAGGCGTATTTCATTATCACTGAGTACCCTATCACTTGCCTTCTCAGGTAGCTTCTTAATGCCCTTAGCAGGGTTTACTTCAATCAATCCACGCTCAAGGGCAAAGCTAAAGCATTTGGATAGCGTAGATAACAGCCGATTACGTGCTACGGGTGCGCCTGCATCCTCCTTCTTGTCTAGTAGCCTAATAATGTGCTTACGTTCTACTGCGTTAATTTTGAGTGTTCCTAAGAACGGTAATACATCGGCTTTCAGTATCCGCTCTTGTTCCTGCCATGATTTATTCTTAGGTTTGGCATAGCGTTCTATAAAGGTAGTAGCAAACTCTGAGACAGTGGGTATAGCGGTAATGGCTTTAGCGTTTAAATCCCGCTCTATGGCTACATCTAACCCCGTAGCAAGCTGGTTACGTTGCTCTTGGTGTAATGCTCTTACTTTGGTTAATGCGGTCGCTATATCCTTCTCGGTGCTTTTAGTATTCAGGGCTATCCCTTCAAACGTGTAAACCCGCCTAACTCCCTTAATCTTGTATCTGTGAATGAAGTTACCTAATCCGGTGCTGTATACACGCAAATATAAGCCAGTGGCTAAGGTGTCCTTATGTTCTAGGTGTCCAGTACTAGGGGGCGATGTTAGAGCGGCTTTAATGCCTTTATGGTTGGTGTAGGTGTTTGCCATTGAAATTCCTTTACGGTGTACCTTACGGTGTACTTTGGATAGGAACAATTACGCTACAGCTAAAACACTCAGGAAACAAGAAAGGCTTATGCAGTGGGCTTTGTGAAGGGTTGTGAAAACCAGTAGAACAGTCTAAAAACATCATAGCAACTGACTTGTAATCAGTAGGTCACCAGTTCGATTCCGGTTGCCGGCACCAAATTAAAAGCCTTGTAGGTTAATAACTTACAGGGCTTTTCAATTTTTGAAAGTTTAGTTTAGCAAGATATTTAATAACAAGTGAATACTTATCTAAACCTTTCTCTAACACCTTTATAAAACTTAATTGTTTTAAGTTATAGAGAGACTCACTTCAAATTTCCCTCCAATAACACAATTTCCTCTGCTGTAAATTCAAATAGTTCATACACTGCTTGATTAAGTTCCCGCTCCTGGGTGGCTAGGCTTAGATGTTCAATTTCGGATTTTTGGGTGGTCAGTACTTTGTCTCATTTTAACGCTTTTTTTAAGGTACGGGGATGAGGATAGAATAAACATAGGTAACCTTTACAATTCTTTACACCCCCACCATATTCCAGCAATAGCGTCCTTTCATACTACACCCATGCCAAGAACGATTGGCAACCGATAAGCAACATCGGAATTAACTTAAAAATTAGAATATTGGAGTATGAAAATGCCGGACTTAAATAAACCTACAGAAGCTGAAACCATCAGTACCGCTACTCAAACAGAAGCGACTGACACAACTAACCCCAGTACTGGTGAAACTAAAGGTCGTTGTGGTTGGAGTCGTGAGCAGTGGATGGCACATCGTGGTCAATGTCACGGTAAATCCTGTCACGGTAAACGTCGCTTTAAAATGATCGGTGGGGCGCTATTGATTTTCTTCCTTGGTGTGATGGCGGGTAAAGGTTGTTCACATCATCATGAGATGCACCACAGTGCCATGAAGGGTGGCGAGGCGACCGTAGTGGTTCGCGGTGAAAAGCCAAAACCTCTTAGTGCGGTACTCGATAGCATCCAAGCTACACCCGAACAACGTGCCAAAGCGGCAGATTTGGTTTATTAAGAATATCGTTAGATAATAGCAGTAGGGGCAAACCAAATGGGTTTGCCCTTTGCATTAGCACCGTTAAACCAAGCAAGGGTGAGTCAAACCATGTCTGAATCATTATTAATCATTGATGATGATATCCGTTTAAGCCAAATGCTAGTGGAGTACTTAGGCTCAGCAGGCTATGCCATTACTTGTGCTCATACGGGTAAGGCAGGGTTACAACTAGCTAAACAACAAGACTGGTCGTTAATTATCCTTGATTTGATGTTGCCGGATGCGGATGGTTTAGATTTGTGTCGGGAGTTGCGAGCGGGCAGTACGGCGGCAATTCCGATTTTAATGCTGACGGCGCGTGGGGATGCGACTGATCGTATTATTGGTTTAGAGCTGGGGGCGGATGATTACTTGCCAAAACCCTTTGAACCTCGCGAACTCAAAGCGCGTATTAAAGCCATTTTGCGGCGTGGGCTAAGAGATCGAGAACGTTTACCTACCCTGACTTTTGGGCGTTTAGAGATTGATCGTGAAGCGCGGGAAATCCGTCTCGAAGGGCAAGCCCGTGAAGTGACTAGCTACCAATTTGATTTATTAGTCGCTATGGCAGAGCGGGCAGGGCGAGTACTCAGTCGTGAGCAACTGATGGATTTAGTGAAAGGCGAACCCTTAGAGGCCTTTGATCGCTCGATTGATGTGCATATTTCGCGCTTACGAGCAGCGATTGAGGATAATCCCAAACAGCCTCGACGCATTATCACTTTACGGGGTGCAGGTTACATTTTTGCCCGCAGCCAAGACGGTGACGATGGTTTATGAGAAGGTTTAAGCAACATTGTGACCGTCACTGCGAAAAAGAGGGCAGCTTTTGGCGCTTACGCAAACGCCTGTTTTGGCAGATTTATACCGTGGTGGTGGGGAGTGTCATACTCGTATCGATATTAGTGGCGGTGACGGCTTTTCATTTGAAAGCCCAAGAGCCTAAAAAGCATGTACCCATTTTCCCTTTTCTAATTTTATCAGCCCTAGTGGTGTCGTTAGGGGCTTATCCCATTTCAAAACGTTTGACTCGCCGTTTAGAGCAATTAAAACAAGGGGTTGAAGCGCTGGGTGAAGGAAAGCTTGAGACTCGTTTACCTGTAAAAGGCTGCGATGAGGTCGCAGTACTCGCCACCAGTTTTAATCAGTCAGCCGAACGTATTCAATCCTTACTCCAATCGCAGCGGCAATTATTAGCTAATGCTTCCCATGAACTACGTTCGCCCTTAGCCCGTATGCAAATGGGTTTAGCGATGTTGGCAGAACAAAACGACCTCGAAACATCTAGTCAAGTACTCGCACTACGTCATGATATGACCGAGCTGAATCAATTAGTAGAGGAGATTTTACTGGCGAGTCGTTTGGATACTTTAGAAATTCCCTTGACCCAACAGCCCATTGACTTAGCCGGATTATTAGCTGAAGAATGTGCTCGTTTGGATTTAGATTGTGAAGCCGAAGCCGTGCAAACAGAAGGGGACAGCAAATTATTACGTCGCCTGATTCGTAATTTATTAGAAAATGCTAAGCGTCATGGTGGTGACCCCATTGAAGCAAAATTAGTTGCCTCATCACCCAGTACTTTGATCTTAACCATTAGTGATCGAGGTAAAGGCATCCCTAATGAGGCTTTAGATCGTGTGTTTGAGCCGTTTTACCGCCCTGCGGGTCATGGTGAAGGGCAAGGTGGTTGGGGGTTAGGTTTGAGTTTGGTAAGACAAATTGCTACACGACATGGGGGAGAAGTACTTTGCCTCAATCGTGAAGGGGTCGGTACGTTGTTTAAGGTGACGCTGCCCCGCTTGCAGGTCTAGCCAAAGTACTGAATACGCCTGTTAAAAGCAACGCAATCAAGGGCAACTCTAACCACGCATGCACACCGGATGCGACACTGTAAAGTTGACGAGCATGATTAAAATCATCGATAAAATAAAGGGTTAATAAAGCAGATAAAATGACCGCCAGTATTTGCCCACTTTGTATAGCATTTTTAGGCAAAGTACTCGGCATTAATCGCAATACACTGTAGTAATGTAAGCATTGCGACAAGACTAAACCAGAAAGTACCGCATTAAACCCTGTTTTCACCCAAGTTTGTAACCAAACCGCTTCCGTCGGTAGCCAAAAATCAATAGTACTTTCAGCTTTATAACCGCTTACCATGATAAGGAGTACCACTAAAAACGGTAAGCTAAATAACAGTTTTAAGGTACGAGTAGCAGGGAGTTGGTCAAAGTACTGATGGGATTGCACTAAAAACAGGGGGGTAAAATTGTGCAAAATCGCTAAGATTAATAATACCCCCACGATATTATGCTGTTGTAGTGCTAGATAAATCCCCCCTACTGCCAGTGCGAGTAGGCTTAATTTAAAACGTAGTCGAGTACTTTGCTGTTGGTAGCCAAGATAAAAACTGACGGCAAGTAATAATCCCAAAGTGCTGATATCAATCCCACTAGAAATGGTACTTGACCATCCACCTAGCCATACCCCTAAACGTCCTAAGGCTTGTATGCCCAAAATTACCCCCCATAACCACCAAACTAGGGGGGGGAGCTGATAGCCATAGGTGTGTTTGACCCAATTGAGTTCCCATAACACATGGGGCAAGCCGAACAAAATCAGGGCTACTAAATACAAAGGTAAGGGAGCAATAATAGCTAAAGTACTTAAAGCTAAACCCACAAGGATCAGTTCAAGACGGGTAATAGTGAGACGCATGATTAAAAGTCAAAGCCACATGATTAACATACCCATTGAAGCGGACAGCGCATTCGTCAGTAAAGCTAACATCATGCTACGTCCCCAATCTAAGGGTAGGGCAATACGATAAACCCCCGCTTCAATTAACCAAACCAGCGACTCAATACAAACCAACCAGAGCCACGCATGATCGGTTTGCCAAATTACGGTAGCTGCCCAAAACGATTTCCACGCTAATGGGTGGGTAATGCTAGAAGCAACAATGCCCACAATAGCAGCACGTTGCCAACTAATGCCCCATTTGTTAGCAAAGAAAACAACCAAAGGCACTTCTAATAATAAGGTTAATAACCATGCTAATGCTTGTGACATTTACCACGCCTTTAAAAGCTTTTTGACAGGGATAATCGCTTGATAAATACGAGCAGGAGTAGGTTTGCTTGGCTCACAACTCAGTACTTGTTGAATTTCTGGCATAAAACGATAGCCGCGTTGTTCTTGATGCGTTTTACATAGGCCTTTAAAAGACT
>JBDKGX010000078.1:0-11603 GCA_039797965.1 Pseudomonadota bacterium | reverse complement strand
AAGTACTCGCTAAACCGCTATAGCCTAGGAGCTTTAAAAAATCACGTCGATTCATAGTATGACCTCCTAAGTTATTCGTAGATAAAGCGTGCATCAGTCATGAGATAGAGCAATACCGTACCCCATGCTCGTTTGGTATAAGAGGGGTCTTCCCAACTCGTATATAAACGACATGAAGTATCAGCCGCACTGCGATCTGCCCACGCTTCACTGAATAAATTAAAGCTACGGGTAATTTCAGGATCGTCAATGGCTAGAGTTTCATTGAGGAACTGCTTATGTAAGTACTGCAAATTAGCCCGAATGCGTTTTTCACCCGCAGGCATATAAGCACTTTGTTCGGTAATCACTCGTAAGAATGTATCATCCACAAATGAGTCATTATTAGGATTAGTACTGGTATCAATACGTTTGCCTTGCATATAAAAGCGGATGCTACGAGTAAAGGCAGGAATCGGTGCATACGCCATTTGATTTTGCCAGTAGCCTTCTTTACCCATGAGTACTTGGCTTTGGCTGAGTTCGTTATCACTACCATCGCGGAAGCTCAAATACACACTCGCCTCATCATTATCTACACTCCAACCCCGTAAAGCGGCACCGAATAGTACTTTAGCTTCACCTTTGTCGATGCTGTCATCCCATGCTGTTACATCAGAAGTTTGATACAAGCGTCCAATAGGGCTAGGGTTTTTACACATGCTGCCGGGGTTAAATTGGGCTTTACCGCTTTTTACAGGTACTCCACCTTCACAACTCCAAGGCGCACCTGAAAGTACACGTACAGTACCTTGTTCTAATGTCCAACCGTCTAACCCTGACTCAGCACCCGGATTCACTAAGAGGTTTAAAGTACTGGTGTCAACTTCCTCATAAACGGGCGTATCCGTAGCCTCTACGTAGGGAAAGAGTTTGCGATTGCTACTGGCTAAACGGAAATCATCAGCCGTAGCGTTACAACTCAACTCAATAGCCATACGCTCGGGAATAGTGTTCATTAGGCTATTCATAATGGTATTGGGTTTAGTCTGAATATGTCCCCCATCAAACCCACCATAGAATAACCCCATGCTACTGCCCCATGCGCTTTCTGGGCGGAACCAGTACCAATCACTACCCATGAGTGATTTGACTTTGGCATAAAGTTCCTCTGGAGTCAGGAGCCGTGATAAGCCCATATCAGTAAGCGTGTATTGTTGCTCTGCACCTAACTGTCCGGCTTTAGCGCGAAATAGGGGGCTAGCCACCATATCAATCAGTAGGTCTTTAACATTCCAAGCACCACGGCCTTGGTTATAGCTAAAGCGATTAGCGAGCTGGCTTAAAATTTCATCTTGAGCATTATAAGCCGCCATTTTTTGGGCATAGTCAGTGGCAGTCGTATCAACAGGTGCGGTTAAGGGTAAACGTTTAAAGACGGGTTTAAACCAGAAATATACGCCCCCTTTAGAAAAACGTGAGTCTTGAATGAGCTGCTTGCCCAGCCACTGTAAAGTGTCTTGCGTACCGACTATAGGTAAGACATTGGTATCTGGTGTACGAAGTACTAAAAACGCATCATCCACATAAGCTTCAATAAACTTATCGGCCCATGTTTGAGTAGAGCGTAAACCTTGCATCACAAAGCGCAGTTTTCGTGTAGTGGCAGGCACAGTCGCAGTGGCAGTTTTATTCGCCCATGTCCATGAAGTTTGATCACTAAGTAGGGCAGATTTACCTAAATTTTTACCCGTTTTGTCTAAGTACTCAACCCAGATCGAGGCTTTATCCTGACCGTATAATGCTGAGAAATAAGCACCATATTCAATTCCAGCTTTGGCTTTATCAATGCTAGGCGCATAAGCGGTAATATCAATATCTTGCCATACCAAAGCCTCATCAAGAGGCGTTGTACATGAGCCGACTTGGTATAGTTTGCTACCTGATTTGGGATCACGAGGTACGCGACTGCAAGTAGCCTTATTAGTAGCTTCCACAGTACCTTTATTCAGAGTCCAGCCAATTACGCCTTGCTCTGCCGATGGGCTTTTTAATAAATTATCGGTTGTAGTCCATGTAGTAGCGGCATAACCCTCATAACCTCCGGGTGCAGCACGGTTATTAAAGCCTGTGGGGAACATATCACGATACCAAGTATCACCCGCGTGGTACCAAGGTTGACCATTATTATCTAGTGGATAGCCGCCTGTTTTATACACCCAAGCGAGTGAGTCTTTATCACCTTTTGCACCGTCAAAGTTTTGCAGATAGCGGCTATTATTACCCCAATCACGGAAGGCACCTGCAACGGGCTCCATGACAGTGTGGCAAACCATACAATTAGCATTTTGCATCGTAGGCACGCGGTAATTGCCATTTTTACTGTCATCCAAAGGACGTTGAGCAATCGCTTCGATATCTAACGCTAAAAATTGTTTATAAACCTGAGCAGAGCGATGGCGGTTGCGATTAGTGTCGGTAGTGGGGAAACGAGATAACCAAGCATTAGTACTTAATACACCTGCATGGGCAAACGCCTTACCCGGATAGCGTGCAGAGACTTGAGGGATGCGAACAGGTAAGTACTCTTTAGCGTTAGTGAGGTTGGTAAATGCGCCCGCAATTGGTGTAGCACCTGTCGCTTTGGCGAGTTGCGGATTCATAACCGTGTAATCAGCCGTGAGAATTTCTGTCCAAGGCTTATCATTACCCACTAAGTACTGCATCAATAATACGGGTTCACGCCGTACTGCATCATTAGCAGCGCTCTTTTCAGTATCGGTCAATGTGTTGAGCGCGGGATAATCTGTGCTGGATAGCCCCATACCACTACCAATCCACGCTGCACCATTACTTAAAAAGACTTCATGTCCTGCACGATAGACAAATTGATCCAGAGCACCTTTAGTGTCCATCATGTTACGTAAGGTAGTACGGAACGTTTCCTCACTCGTTGCAGTAGCCGATTCGGCGGCAGTCGGTAAGCGATTTAATAAGATTAAAGAAGCTTTACGCAAAGTCTCAGCATAGCTTAAAAGCTTTAAGCCTTGAGGAGTGGCTTCTTCACTGGTCAATGTAGCTGTGACCGATTCACTGATGATTGAGCGATTACCAAAGGTATCCACAGCAACGACCGTGTATTTATAAGTACCTGCTTTAAGCCCCATATCGGTGAAAGTGTTAAAGCGTGTACGGCCGACCCACACCCCATCTCGATAAATGTCGTAATACAGTACCCCCCAATCATCACTAGAATCCATCCATGTTAGGGTGGTACTGGTTGGAGTATGAGATTCAGCAGCTAATTCAGTAGGCACTGATGGGGAGTTAAGGTCAGTGGATTGATGAGCGTAGTACTCACTGAGAGCTTCTAATCCTGCCCGTCCTTCTTTAGTAAAGAGGGTTTTAATAGCTTCAGCCATACCACTAGTATTGGGCTGGCTACGATTTTGAGCATAATCTACTAAGGTGCGTTCCATATAAGGCTTCCATTGACCTGCCAAACGAGCACCCGTCAATGCCCCGTCTTTACCTCCTGTAATATGGCAAGAAGCACAATATTGCGTATGCAGGGCTTGACCGCGTTGGACTTTGCCCGCATCAGTCGTTTGCTCACCGGCTGTGAAAGGTTGTTTAGAATAGTATTCAGCAATCAGATTAATTTCATCAGCACTATAACCTTTTGCGATCCGGCTCATGACCAAAGAGGCACGTTTACCGGTTTTATAATCATTAAGTACTTGGCTGAGATAGGTTTGGCTTAATCCACCAAGGCTGGGCGTTGCAGGCCCTGCACTAGCGCCGTTGGTGCCATGACAGCTCGCACAATTAGACACTAAAGATTGCGTCATAATCGGCTCATTACTATCTGGAATATCGGTACATTGTCCGGGCGTTTTGAGCTGATCCAGTAGTTTGCCTAAAGCATTATATTCCATTGAATTGAGCGTAAATACCGTACCGCCGCCATGAGTGAGTTTGCCGCTGGCTTTATCTAGAATGGTCTGTTTGCCCAGTGTTTGATTGAGCGTACTAATAGCCCCCAAATTACGTAGGCTGGACTCAGGAGCATTCGATAAAATAAACCGACTATTTTGACCCATGCCGCCCGCAATATGGCAAGTCGCACAAGTATTGATAGAGGTTTCAACACTTTGTTTGAAGTACAGTTGGGTCGACTCACAAATACCACTAGGCGTCATCACCACACTGTTACTATCTAGAGACGCATTATTAGCAGCATCCAGTGCTTTAACTACATAAGTATAGGTTTGCCCTACTTTGACAGTGGTGTCGGTGTAGTATAAAGAAGGTGTTAGAGCTAATAAACGACCATCACGTACAATCCGGTATTGCTTGACGCCCTTATTGTCGGTCGCTGCACTCCAAGTTAGCCTGATTTTTTGATTAGTATCTACCGTTGCGGCTAAATCAGTCGGCGCACTAGGTGCGGTTGCATCACCACTAATCGTTTGTACCGCTATTGAAGGAGCGGATACATTGCCCGCCGCATCCGCTGCACGTATTTGATAGCTATATTGAGTATTTTCAACGGCTTTAGTGTCCGTATATTGCGGCTGAGTACTGGTCGCTATTTGTAGGTTGTTGCGCAAAATACGGTAATGAGTTACCCCCACATTATCAGTTGCAGCATCCCATGTCAGTGCGATTTGGGTGGGAGTCAGTACTTGCGCTTTTAGCCCTGTCGGTATAGTAGGGCTAATGCCATCTTTAGTCGTGACGCTTAAAGAAGTGGAGGCGACAGAAATGTTACCCGCCGCATCTAGGGCTTTAATGGTATACAAGTACTTGCCTGTACTTTGTAACGTACTATCCACAAAGCCCGCGTCACTGGTTTCGGCAATTTGCACACCATCGCGCCACACTTGATAGGATTTAATGCCAATATTATCCGTGGCACCTGTCCACACTAATGTTACTGAAGTGGGTGCAATCGTTTGTACCGTAATTTGTTTAGGTGGTATAGGGGCTTGAGTATCAGGGATAGTGACGCTCAATAAAGCTTTTCGTGATTCACGACCATTAGGCCATACAGCACTGACGCTATAAGCATACGTTTGAGTAGCACTAACTTTTAGATCGGTGAGGCTATTGGTGTTAACGGTCGCTAATAAAGTACCGTCTTTATAAATGTTGTATTGGCTAACAATGGGTTGAATGTCCCAAGTCAATACCACTTTATCCTGCGCTAAAGTACTGGTTTTTAAGTTGACAGGTACTTGTGGTTCGCTCAGCTGCTCAGATTTCCAACTTAATTGTGCAACGCCTAAACCGCCCCCATCGTAGTACTCCGCTTTAAGCGTATGTAAGCCGCCGGTTAGGAAAATTCTTTTGCTGTAAAGAGTAGCCGCTTGGGGTTTCCATGAGTCAATAACAAGTACACCATCCACCCATAGTTTAAAGCCATCATCTACTTTAACACTGAAGGTATATTCACCCTCAGCAAAATCCATTTTGCCACCCCAACGCGCTGAGAAATCGGCGTTTACGCCCTCTTGAGGCGACTTGTTGCTCCAATCAAAGTTAATTGCGTTATCGTAACGATTATCCGCTATTTCACCAGTCAAATCCTTGGTGTTGTAGAAGCTAGTACAGAATTTTCCAGTAGGTGTTTCAGTGCTGCAATCCGGTACTTTTTCCCATGTTAGTTTGGCTTTGGCGCTACCCCAATCCTCTCGGTATTCCACTTTGATTTTGTGTAAGCCTTTAGGGAGTTGAATCAGACGGCGTTGCTTACCATACCAAGGCCCTTGAGGCGTCCAAGCGTTAATAAACTCTTTATCATCAATCCAAATTCTAATCGCATCATCCGCATCAGTCACAAAGCGATACAAACCCGCTTCTAAGTCAAACGTACCCGTCCAGCGCACTGAAAACTTATCTTTAGGTACAAAAGCAGTGGGTGCATCTGCTGCCCAATCAAAATCAATTTTGTCAGCTAATTGTATGCCGACTAATTCGCCTGTTAGGTCATTAGTGCCGTAAAATTCGGCACAGAATTGGTTGAGCGGAGTTGCTTTGCAGTCAGGAAGTTTTTCCCATGTGAGTTTAGCTTTAGCGACTGACCATGAATCAAAAGTGTCCATAATGACATCATGCCAACCCTCGGTAAGGGTGAGGATTTTTTGTTGTTTAGCGTTTTGTTGTCCCCACTGATTAATGATGGTTTGGTTGTCTAGTTTAACCACGACGCCTTGATCCGTATCGGTCATTGCGCGATAAGTACCTGCGGCAAAATATTGCTTACCTTTCCAACGCGCTGAAAAATTGTCTTTATTGACCAAGGGGGAGGGTTGCTCTTCACCCCAGTTTTCATTAATGGCGCTCACAGGTTTCATATCTCGCACAAAACCCGTTAAGTCCTTATTATTAAATAGCTCTAAACAATAACTATTGTTAGGAATCGGATAACAACCCTCGACTGCTTGCCAATGGAGTTTGATTTTGGCAGTACCATAGTTTTCGCGGTATTCAACCTTGACCGTATGCAAGCCTTCAGCAATGAAAGGTACAGCCTGAACTTGACCTTTCCACTGCCAATCCATACTGGTTTGCTCAATGATAGGTATACCATCTACCCATAAGCTAATACCGTCGTCGGCATCCCCTGTAAAACGATAATAGCCGGCATTAAAGTTAAATTGACCCTGCCAGCGGGCTGAGAATTTATCATTTTTTAAGCCATGCATAGGGCGTTGGTCAGCCCAATCAAAATCAATTTTGGGAGCCACTTGAGTACGAATGACCGTACCCTCTAGTTTGTCACTATCAAAGTACTCACCACAAAAACTATCAGTTGGTACTCCAGTACATTGTTGCATTTGCTCCCAACTGACTTTGGCGTTTGCCCAACCTGATTCCTCTTTATATTCAACGCGAATCAGGTGTTTACCCGCAGTCATATTCAGATCAGCAAAGTACTCTTGATTAGGACTACCTTGCCATTGATCAATCAATAATTGGTCATCTACCCACAGGCGCGCGCCATCATCCACTTTGACTAAGAAGCGATATTTATCGGCATTGAAATTGAAATATCCTTGCCAGCGAATCGAGACTCGATCCGCGAGTAGTTCAGGAATGGGCGCGGTTTCTTTCCATGTAAAATCTAGTTTTTCAATCGTACCCACTTGGACAGGTTCATCGGCAAGACTAGTATTTTGATAGTACTCGGCACAATAACTATTATCAGGAATTTCAATACATTGAGTGCTGGATTTAGCCCATGATAGTTTGGCTAACGCACCGCCTGTATTATCGTAGTACTCTAATTTAATGCGGTGAATACCCGCCTTTAGCGGAATCCCTTGTTTAAAAGTAGCATTCCAAAGATCACGCCAAGCCCCAATGACTAATACATCATCTACCCAAAGCTTAATACCATCGTCACTTAAAGTAGTGAAGGTATAATTGCCCGCCTCTAGATCAAAATCGCCCACCCAACGAACCGAGAATTTATCAGTAGGAAAGTTACCACCTGCTACAGGCGCATCACCATTCCAAATGAAATCTACTTTGGGAGTACTTTGGAAGCGTTTTGCAGTACCTGTTAGGGTGGCATTGTCAAAGTACTCACCACAAAATGATCCTAACGGTACGGTTTTGCAATCAGCTAGAGCTTTGAGCCAATTCAGTTTCAAGAAGCTACCTTCTTTAGCTTTTAGCTCAATACGCAGGGTGTGATTGCCTTTAGTGAGATTTTTTAAAGCCTGACTGATACTTTTGGCGGAGTAGCCATTATTGGCGTAGACGATCTGTCCATCCACCCAAATAGTTAAAGTACCCAAACCATGCTCAATTTCAAAGGCATAGTCCCCAGCATTACTAATATTAATTAAACCATCCCAGCGCATGGTCATGCCGGAAGTACTGATATTAGTAGGGAAGGTAAAGGTACTGAAGTCAAAACTCAGACCATTACTAGTTTGTACAAAGGGTGACTCGGTAATGAGTAAGTTACCGGATTTATCAATATAGGTTAGACACGTTTTAGTCGTACTTAAGCTACAGCCTAAGCGTTTGAATGATAAGTCAATAGCAGCACCCGCACTGATGTCGGTGTATTGCAATCTTACGTTATGATTGCCAGCGCCTAATGTTATTTCTTTAGTCAAAGTACGAGTACTTTGAGTAGTGGTGGCTTTGCCATCAAGTACTAGCTGATTATCAATCCATAGTTGCGCGTGATCATCCGCTTTGAGCGAAAAACTATAAGTACCGCCTAATAATTTAAGAGTACTTTGGTAATCAATACTAAATCCATCCGCAGCAACTCCCGCATCAGTGCCACCGTATCCCCAATTTTTGACTAATAACGGAGTAGTTGTACCCGTATCATTAAAGCTAATGGGTTGCTCTACCATCAGCGCAGGTTGCGCGGTAAAATTATTATTCGGATAGTAGGCAATACAAGATTGATTGATAGTCGGTTGAGCACAATTTACGATAGCTGCACTACTATCTTCACGTAACCAAACCCCTTGGGTAGAGACTGGTGTGGACATCGTTTGGATGCGAGCACTGGGCACAGTGACTTTAATATTACCCGCTAAGTTAAATTGAGCAGGAAACGAATTGGCGATGGTACTACTAACCGTTTTGCCTGTATCCAGTGAGGGTGTAAACCGCCATACTCTCCCTTGAGTGGTATTAGCCTGAGTCAAAATGTAGGGTTGAGACCAGTCTATGCCATTATCGGCTAAACGTGTTAAAGCAGTGGTTGTACCCACTTGTTGATCCAACTCACTCAGTACTTGATCTAATAATAAATCATCAGTCGCCGAAGTCGCTGTATTAAAATAAATAAAATAACGTGCACCTAGTAGCCCTGAATGCAGGAGCATTTCTTGATATAAATCAGTGCTTTTTAATAAGGCACTATAACCACTGGGAGCCATCGTTTGGCTTTTAGGGCTAACATAAGGATGTAAGGCACGATTAGAAGCTAACGCACTATTACGCATCCGATTTAGCTCATAGCGTAAGGCATTAAAAGCAGTGGCGGGATAGGTCGTTTCGTTGATTACAATGCCTGAGCTAGGTACTAAACCACTAATAAATTTACTCTGATGAGTACCGACTAGACTGCTGGCTTTATTGTGCTCAGTGGGTACCGTAAAAAGCCCTGAGTAATAGGCATAATCCCGTCCTGATACTTGTGCCGCCGGAAAGTAAGTTCTAACAGGGGTATAAAAAGCCTGATTTAAATAAGTGGCGATTCTTGCCTTCATAACGGCATTCCACACCTGCTGCCGTTGAGCCGCTTGTGTGTCAGTAGCGTACATAGTGATGAGATCACTAAATCCCAAAGTACTTTGCAGAGTGGCAAAACGAGTATCAGTTTGAATAGCGGTTAGGTAGCTGGCTAAATTTCCAGTTGCTTCACCTGCCGCTTTGATATCAGCAGCCGTGAGCGCTAAGCCACGATAATCCAATGTAATTAAATCTACAGTGCCACCCGCTGCTTTATATTGGCGAAAAAACTCACTGGTGCGAGCGGCAACGGCTGCAACGCCATTATCTAACCAAATACCGTGATCAGGCAGTGGTAAACCTGTGCTGGTAGTGACTTGTATCGGTTTAGATTGCACATCGGTTAGCGCAGCACTATTAGTGGCTTTAGCTATTTGCAGAAAGTCTAAATCCAGATTAATGAGGGCTTTATACCCAATCGGCATCGAGCGTGTAGCTGTGAGTGCCTCCGTCACCGCTTGCGAAATAGCAGTAGGTGACGATAAGGACTGTAAGGTGAGTCTATGAATCGGAGTAACTTTAGTTAAGCTAGCACTGCTGGGATAGGTCGAATACGCATGGCTAGAGTAGTCAGCGGCTAATACTTTCATAGGTAAATACAAACCTAATAAAAATCCCAATACGCTGTAACTTAGCGTGGAACACCAGTTGAGTAGTTTAGCCATGACTCCCTCGATCAATATCAGGCATATAATCAAAATATTTTATCGATATCTGCCTGAAATTACCATGATTTCTTGATCAAGTGCTCTGCTATAAAATTAGCATTCAACTGATTTTAAAAATTAAAACGAGGGATTGAGATAATAGTTATCAAATAAATTTCTTATTAAAAATAAATTAATTTTATTAAAAGGCTGAAATCTATTCGATAGTGCTTACAAACATCAGGTTAGAGCCAAACAGAAATACATAAGCTTCACAGCGACCTCTGCTATTAACTTCCATAAAACCTACAACTTTTAGCCAATTCTATTACGAATATTTTATCTAAAAGTGAGATTTAATTATCATTAAACATCACTTTTTTCGCTAAAAATCCTCACGCATACTATGCCGCATGAATGACACGGAGAATTTGCATCATGGTTTTGAGTGAGCAGCAGCTTAAGCAAGTGACAAGCGCAGTAAGCGGCTTATCACCTAATCAATTAGCATGGCTAGGCGGCTATTTTACAGGGTTATCTCAAAGTGCCTTAGTGGGTACAGTAGAGACTCAAGCATCAATAGTAGCCAATACCGCAGCACTCAGTGCCACCGTGTTATACGGGACTCAGACCGGTAATTCAAAAAAGGTTGCCACCCAATTACATACCGCCCTACAAGCCAAAGGCGTAAACGCAACTTTAGCTAATATCAAAGACTATCGACCCCAAAATCTCAAAAAAGAAACCCGCCTTTATTTTGTGGTGAGTACTCAAGGCAATGGCGAGCCACCGGATGAAGCCCGCGCGTTTTATAAGTTTTTACAAGATAAACGGGCGCCACGTTTAGAGCAATTAGAGTACTCGGTACTAGCCCTAGGTGATTCTAGTTATGAAGAGTACTGCCAAGCTGGTGTGATTCTCGATTCACGTTTAGCGGAGTTAGGCGCAAAACGCATTGTAGAGCGTACGGATTGCGATGTGGATTTCGCTGAATTAGCCAATACTTGGCAACAAAATATATTAGACAAATTGCCGCAAGCACCCAGCAATATCGTGCCATTACGCCCTAATGTATTAAGTACTCAAGTCGCTCAAGCCACCGACAGCTTTTACGCGGCGGAAGTACTCAATCGTATTAGTGTGACTGCCAGCCAATCGGATAAAGAGGTGTATCACATCGAGTTTGCGATTGAGGATTCGGGATTGAGTTATGCACCGGGAGATATCTTGGTGGTCAAAACTAACAATAGTCAGGCAGCTATTACGGAGTTTTTACAAGTACTAGGTTTAGAGCCAAGTACTACGGTTACTACCAAAACGGGTTCGAGTACTTTAGCTGAAGTACTACAACAACGTGAATTGACTAGTCTGACTCGTAAGCAATTAAAAGCCTATGCCGAACTCATTGGCAACCAAATCTTAGTAGCTGAGTTAGACGCCAAAGCCGATTTTGAGTGGTTAACCGATGCTGATTGGGTGGACGTTATTAAACGTTACCCTGCGAATTTAACTGCGCAACAATGGGTCGATTTATTACGAGTCCTTCAGCCTCGCCAATATTCGATTGCTTCCAGTCCTACGGCTCATAGTGGCGAAGTGCATTTATTGATTAAGCGTGTGGAGTACTCACACCTCAATCGCTTACATCAAGGTTCTGCTTCTAATGCTTTAGCCCAAGTCGAGTTAGGCGAGAAAGTTGAAATT
>JBDKGX010000077.1:0-11608 GCA_039797965.1 Pseudomonadota bacterium | reverse complement strand
CATACGTAACAGGTGATAAAGCTCATGGGCGAGTAGGTCAATAATCATTTGATTCCGACTGCCTAGAGCTATGTGGTAATGAAAGTCGAAGTCGCTTTCACTTTGTATATATTGAGTACTATCACTGGCGGCAATTTGTTGCTCATGGCGATCTAATAGCTCGTGCAACATACGGATTTCTAGCTCATCCATATTATGTGCAGCCATACGGCAGGCCATACCTTCTAAAGCTTCACGAACACAATACAGCTCGCCCATTTTAGCTTTATCCAGTTGTACTACTCGTGCACCAGCGTGGGGAACGCGTCTAACTAAGCGCATACCTTCTAATTGGCGTAAGGCTTCACGTAAAGGACCGCGACTAATGCCGTACCGATTAGCTAGGTCGGTTTCGCTGAGCTTTTGTCCTTGCTTAATTTCGCCAGTGATGATTGCTTGCGTCAATTGTAGCGACGCGCGATCAGATAGCGTTCTTTCCTCATCTAACGGTTTGGTGCTCATTCTAAGGTCGCCTATTATTTTGTTGACAATCCTCGACTAAAGCATACCAGTTTTAGGGTTAAATGGAAGGAAAAAGATATTATTGTTAACAAAAAAAGCCAACCCCCTAAACATTAAGCAATAAGAAGCATTAAAGTAGGGCAGTACTTTAATAAGTAACATAATAAGGGGGGTAATAGAGAGTGGGTATATGTTAATACCCACTAAAAATTTTTAAATAAATTAGGGTTTAACGCTTACAGTAGTCGTTTGTACTGGTAACAGCTTTGACCTCAATTTTTGCACCTTTAGTAATGACAAACTCACTAAAACCAATCGGGTTGTCAGGCTTACCCCAATCATAGGTATAACCTAAACGTGTCCACGGATAGCCTTTTTCACCATAGGAACTCTCTTTGAGCGAGTTAAACCACTTAATGTAAGCAGGACTTAGCGTGTAATTGCGATTAGGGGCACGGAACTCTAATTCGGCTACCGTATCGGTGACTTCAGGATCAGGCGTAGGACGGAACATATCAACCGGATTAACCCAAAGCTCCACAAATTTAGTTTTATTCGCATCCGGTGGTAACCCTAGCGCTTGCTTTAAACGTAAGTCCACATTTGCGATTCCACGACAAAAATCTTTAACTTCAGGGGCGGCTGTTGCCCAAATTTCACGAGTAACCGGAATAGTTTTGCCAACCTCTTTATCGTAGCCGTCATAGTTTGTCCAAGTGACCATCAGTACTTTATCAGGTGTTTTAGCAGCTTTTTTCCAGCTTAGTGTGGTGTTGTAGGGTGTAATAGCAATTAAATGAGTGCTAATACGTGTAGGGTTGCTCAGTGCGGCCTCTTGCACCGCTTTGGTATAGGCGGCTTTCAGTGCTGTATCAGTCTGAGGTTTTTCATTAGGGGTTGAAGTAGTGGCACAAGCACTGAGTAGTGTAGCCAATAACGCTAAACTACCTAATCGACTAAAGTAGTGAGTTTGCATAAAAATGCCTATTTGATCAGTAAGTTGGAGGGATGGTCGCAAGTATATGATCGAATATTAAACTTTTATGAAGTGAATGCAATACTGATACTGAGTAAATGTTTTAAATAGACATAAGAGTTACTTAGACCTACTCAAAAAGCAGGTCTAATGTTTCATTTATAGTTCGGCTAAGCCTGTAAATGCTTAAGCCAAAAACGCAACTGACTCACATAGCCATTGAGCTTAGTGAAAAAGAGACTTGCTGAGGGGTTGGGTTTTGGTACTTTTAGCTAAATCGCTAAAGTCTACTTCAGTTTCTAATAAATTGGCTTCTAATAACAAAGCGTCTAAATCATCTTGTAAGGCTTTACCACTGAGTGCATCAGCATCTAACACAAAAGCATTAGCATCATCTTGTAACATAAAGTCTAAATGCTTAGATTGAGTGGCAATAGGCGAGCTATTAATTTTATTGAAATCGATAGTTTGATCCTGTGGTAAATCATTAATATCTGATTTTAAGCTATTCTCTGGCAAAGTCATTTTTAAATCTTTGTTTGAAATAGTTGCCAACAGTTTTTCTTCAGATTCATCGATAGTTTCAGTTAATGCCTTATCTGCGAAAGTACTAGGCTTAGTGACCTGTTCGATTTTATTAACTAGCTCAACCGTTTCAATCTTTGGAGTACTTTCGTTAATGATATTTTCTGGATTTTTTTCAAGTACTTCAGTATCAGTGGTGGATGTTGGTAAATTATCCATCGCTAACTCTAAAGCAGAGGCTACTTTTTGTAAGCGTATACGTACTTGTTTTTCTTGTTCAAAGTCTTGTAGTAATTCTTCTAGCTCATGAATATAACTCACACGAGCTTTGAGTAATTTACCATTTTTAATAAAAGGTTCGATTAAGTCTAAAGCGTTTTTAGTATTTTTTTGACTAATATGTTCGCTGATACTATCAATAGAAGTTGCTAGGGTTTGGCAATCATGTTCAATAGCAGAAGATCGAGCTTGTTCTAATGATTCATGATTATCTTGATCGCTGGGCGTAGTATCAGCGAGTGTTTGAATTTCTGATTTAAAATCGTTAATTTTAGCTTGGCGTTCTAAAATTAATTGAGTGTTGGTTTTAGATTGCTGAAGTAAGTCGCCTATAGCTTGTTCAATAGAAGATTGTAGGTTTTTAGAGTAATTGGGATTAAACATGTGACGTCCTAAATGAATTATTTTTGTTATTAAATCCAGTACCATTGAGTGGTATTGGCTATAAACTAATCAGTACTGGGTTATGAGTAGAATAAGGCTACATAACATCATACGTCAGGGAAATTAATTTATTATTAATTTTGACCAAGGATTGTACTTAGTTAACAATCATTAGTACTTAATCCGGATGACAAGGATGGTGTTACACCATGTCTAACTTAATTGATTTTTTAGCGCAGTATCCTCGCTGGGTAGTACTGAGTGGTGCAGGAGTGAGTCTGGCTTCTGGTATTCCAACTTATAGAGATGAAAAAGGAGAATGGCAACGTTCTAAACCTATTCAGCATCCAGAGTTTGTCAGTAGTGCTCAGGTTCGTCATCGCTATTGGGCGCGATCATTTTTAGGGTGGGGGACAGTTGCTTTAGCTCAGCCGAATACAGCACATTTTGCTTTAGCAGCCTTGGAGCAAAAAGGCATTAGTGAGTTATTAATTAGTCAAAATGTGGATAATTTACATCAGCGAGCAGGTAGTGAAAAAGTTATTGATCTACATGGTAATTTAAGTCGAGTTGTGTGTTTGCAATGTGGTGGCTTAAGTACTCGTGCAAGTTTGCAAGAGCGGATGTTAGAAGCCAACTCTAACTTTACTCAAGTACTTGCCGAGATACGTCCTGATGGTGATGCCGCGGTGGATGAGGTTTTAATTGAGCAATTTAACCCACCTTACTGTAGTCATTGTGGTGGAGATTTAATGCCAGATGTGGTGTTTTTTGGCGGAGTAGTGCCTAGTACTCGGGTTGAGACTTGTATGAACGCTTTGTCACAGGCAGATGCGCTAGTGGTAGTGGGGAGTTCCTTAAAAGTTTATTCGGGGTTTCGATTTTGTGTCAAAGCCAAAGAGTGGGGGAAAGGCTTAGCTTTGATTAATCCAGGCTGGACACGTGCAGATGACTTAGCCGATTTGAAAATAACGGAGCCTTGCGCACAGGCTCTAACGTCTTTGGTGGCTCAGTTAACTTAAAGTACTCATCTAGTAAGCTTAAAATAAGTACTTTAAATCTTGTAATAAGTGAGTTATGCCATTCTTTAGGCGTTAGAGCTGCGATTTTTAGGTAGTAGTATTTGCTTGGGTTGTTCTGGTAATAAGACGGCGGTTTGTTCGTTTTCTTTGGCTAAGCGTTGTTTTTCATGGCGCATTCTTAATACATAACCGCCTGCTGTACCACCTGCTGTAGCTAGCAGCGTGACTCCTAGAGTCAAAAATTGTGTCATCAATAAAAATGCCCCAAAACTCGCAACTCCGGCTACAGCTACTCCTACTTTAAAATTAGCCTTGGCAGAGCTACGAGTTAATTCTTTGCTCATTTCTTTAGTGATTTCTTTTTGAGTATCTTTGACGGCACGCGTTTTAGCTCGCTCAGCATTGACTCTTAAGCGTTCGCGTTCTTCGGCGTGTTGTTCTTTGAGGCGCATAATTTCATCTTTATGATGATGACCTTCAACGGCGTTAAACCAAAACGAAGTTAAGACGCCTACTACTACTAATGGGATAAGAACGCGAAGCCATTCCCAGCCTTGGATACCTGTTGGGGCTAGTAGGATCAGTGCTACGGTAACGATTTGTAATAATAAAATTCCGGGTAAAAATTTTAGCACGTTTGAATCCTTTATCATGAGAGGTCTGCTATTACTGTATAAACGAGTGCGTATAGTACCGTATGCCCTCAGTCAGTATAGGGCAGTGCTATAAAAGTAGTTATGAGTTCTGCCCTGAAATGATGGTAATGTGTTTGATGATTTTAAGCTAATTGAACTCAGTTACAAACACCTAAAATACGCTGCTTTAGTGCGTTTTAAAGCAGTGAAACTTCAGCAGCAGCCTGCTTTATAAGAAAAATAAGTTTTATTGTTGCATTAGCAACAACTCTATGTTTACACTTATCAATTCTACTAAGTGAGTATCAGGTGCTGACTTAGCCAATGACAATAACCAAGTTAATAAACACCCTATTTTTACGTGTTTGTAAAAGGTTTTGTATACTTTGTTAAGTAAAACAACCACCTAGAAAAAGCCGCTAATAAATAGAGACATTGGCTATTTATTTCCTATTACATCCGGTAAGCTTGCGCACCATGAGTTTAGAAACAGATATTATTCCTATTGCTGGTCGCTTTCGTGGCTTTCTTCCTATTGTGATTGATGTCGAGACGGGGGGATTTGATAACCGTCGCGATGCATTGTTGGAGTTAGCAGCGGTCATTTTGCGCATCGATGAAAAGGGCGAGTTACATCGGTATCGTACCTATAATTGGCATATTGAACCTTTTCCTAACGCTAATCTTGACCCTAAGTCATTAGAAGTCAATGGTATCAAGCCCTTTAGCCCACTACGTTTAGCAGTACCTGAAGAAAAGGCGATGGATGAGTTTTTCAAAGTAGTTCGTCGTGAAGTAAAGCTTAACCAATGTAATCGAGCGATTTTAGTGGGGCATAATGCGCCTTTTGATTTGGGCTTTATTTTATCAGCTGCTAATCGAGTAGATTGTAAGCGTAATCCGTTCCATCCCTTTAGTACTTTAGATACCGTTACACTCGGTGCGGTGATGTATGGGCAAACCGTTTTGGCACGTATTGCACAAGCGGCAGGAATGGGATGGGATGCTAGTCAAGCTCATTCGGCTGTTTATGATGTAGAAAAAACCGCAGATTTATTCTGTCACTTTGTCAATACTTGGCAAACCCTAGATGCTGCTTTTAAAGCGGTAGAGAATTAACGCTGTTGAACCCTTTTGTAGTGCAGTGAGCTTTAGATAAAGTCGAATTGAGGCAAAGTACTCATTAGTTTATCGTGCACTGCACAAATTTATTGTGTCATATGCTTGCAATCAAGTTAGGAATACACGTAGAGTATTGCACCCGACTTATTATCAGCATGGGACACAGACCTCCTGTTATTAGTCCCTAACCTATATTTGCTTTTGCAGGCACACGCTACATGTCAGACACTTCAGTACCTACTATTGACCAACCTATTACGTTTGAGCAATTTGAATTAGCCCCCGCGATTTTAAAAGCGATTAAAGAAGTGGGTTATGAGTCCCCTTCGGCTATTCAAGCAGCCAGTATTCCGCCCTTATTAGCGGGACGTGATTTATTAGGTCAAGCCCAGACGGGCACGGGAAAAACGGCAGCTTTCGCTTTACCGTTATTGAGCCGCATTGATGTTGACTCAAATCACACACAACTTTTAGTTTTAACGCCTACTCGTGAGTTGGCGATCCAAGTTTCCGAGGCCATGCAAAAGTATGGTCATCATTTAGAAGACTTCCATATTCTACCTATCTACGGTGGACAAGGGATGGGCACACAGCTTCGTATGCTCAAACGCGGCGTACAAGTCGTCGTAGGGACACCCGGACGTATTCTAGATCACTTATCACGCGGTACTTTAGACTTATCTCATCTTAAAGCACTGGTTCTCGATGAAGCCGACGAAATGTTGCGTATGGGCTTTATTGATGATGTGGATGAAATTTTAAAGCATACCCCTGAAGATCGTCAGGTGGCTTTGTTCTCTGCCACTATGCCAGAGCAAATTCGCCAAATCGCGTTAAAGCATTTGCATAATCCCCAAGAAATTAAAATCGCAGCAAAGACCACGACAGTTGAAGCTATTACTCAGCACTACTGGATGGTACGCGGTCTTAATAAGTTGGATGCTCTGACTCGTATTCTCGAAGTGACTGATTTTGACGCTATGATTATTTTCGTGCGTACTAAATTAAGTACTGAGGAATTAGCCGATCGCTTAGCCGCTCGTGGTTTTGCTAGTGCAGCTTTAAATGGCGATATGAATCAACAGCAACGGGAAAAAACCGTTGATAATCTCCGTCAAGGTAAATTAGATATTCTGGTTGCTACCGACGTAGCGGCTCGTGGTTTAGATGTGCCACGTATTAGTCACGTGGTGAACTATGATATTCCCCACGATATCGAGTCTTATGTACACCGGATTGGTCGTACTGGGCGGGCAGGGCGCAAAGGTGAGGCGATTTTATTCGTAGCACCTCGTGAAACGCGTATGTTACGAGCAATTGAGCAAGCCACTCGTCAAAAAGTGACTTTGATGCAGTTACCGACTAAGAGCGAAATTGTTGACCGTCGGGTAGAACAATTTAAAAAATCCTTAATGGAAATGACACAAGCTGATGGCTTGGAGTTTTTTAAAGATTTATTAGGTAATATTGCTGAAGAGTCTGGTTTGTCTCAAGAAGATTTAGCCGCGGCTTTAGCATATTGGGTACAACGTGATCAACCGTTACAGCCTGATATTCAAGATATTCCAGCAGAGCCAGAGCGTCGTGAGCGGAGTGATCGTGGCGACCGTGGTGATCGCTTTGACCGGGGTGACCGAGATCGTGGTGATCGCGGTGATCGCGGTGATCGCTTTGACCGGGGTGACCGAGATCGTGGTGATCGGAGTTCACGTAGTCGCTCTGTTGGTACAGACATGGTGCGTTACCGCATTGAGGTAGGTCGTGAGCATGGTGCTCAACCTAAGCATATTGTCGGTGCGATTGCTAATGAGTTAGATATGGATAGCCAAAATATTCAAAACTTGGATATTCGTAATAACTTCAGCTTGGTGGATTTGCCACAAGGCTTGAGCAAAGACGCCTTTATGCATTTAAAGAAAGTGCGAGTCTGTGGCCGTAAATTAGAAATCTCTGCTGATATGGGTGCTCCTACTTCTTCTAGAGGTGGTGGTTCCGGTAGACGATTTGAAGATCGTGGCGAGCGTGGTGGTCGCAGTTTTGAAGACCGTGGTGGTGAGCGCCGCAGTTTTGAAGACCGTGGTGGTGAGCGTCGCAGTTTTGAAGACCGTGGTGGTGAGCGTCGCAGCTTTGATCGTAGCAATTCAGACAGCCGTGACCGTCGCCCTAGTTCAGGTGATTCACGCAAGCGTCGTTTTAACGACTAAGTACTCGACTACCATTCGTAGTACTTGAGGTTGGGGCACGTTGATTCTCATTAGTTGGGAAGAAACGTGCCCCAATTATTTGATAAGTCTCTTTGCTGACTAAGGTATCCCAAAATTCCTTAATATTAGGTGTGCTGTACCACGCTAATACAGTCGCTAAAATCATAATACTAGATTTAAGTGGTTTGCGATTATCAAGTACTTTCAATGCTGTACCGAATGAGCGCTTAATACGGCGGTTCGTAAAATCCACACTATAAAACTCATCTAACAGTAAATGTAAAATAAACCCCATTAACACAAAAAAGCCTAATAGCCATGCAACGAATGCATTTTTGTGTAGCCAGTAATACGACACTGATACCGTAATGAACATAGCGAATAGCGCTGCAATCAAGGAATGTATAGAGCCACGGTGGGTAGTATATTGATGAAAGACTATCCAAATAGGGTAGCGAATGGCTGTAAATACGCATAACCCCACAAACCACATTTCTAAAATAGAAACATCTTTATCCATAGTGAAAATGGTCGCAAAGGCCATACCTATCCCTATTAGGGAAAACATAATACTACTAGGATAAGAGTGTTGTAGGTCTACATCAGGCAAAATTCCGCCGATAGTACCTAAAAAAGCTAATAGCAAAGCCTCATTAGGATTAACTAAGCCTATTTGTAGACAAAGTACTGATAGTAAACCAGAGGCTGCCGCTGCATAGGCAATATGAGTAGAGAAGTTTGCCATGAGTACTTTACTTATTGAATTCTTAGACCAATGCGATCCCAGTTAAGTTGACGCTGCTGGGTATTAATAGACATCCAAATTAAGTCTGCCTTACCAATCACATCACGTAATGGTACTGTACCAAAAAAGCGTGAATCATTGCTGGCTGAACGATTATCACCGAGTGCAAAGAGTTGCCCAGCCGGAACCTTGAAATTGATTTGAGGAGGTAGAGAGGGTTTATCACGCCAAATGACTTGCCATTGTTGATCATCAAACTGCTCGGTGACATTCACCACTTTACCATCATCACTAACCGTCATAGCTTTCATTAGCGTTTTATTATTAACACTAATATCAGCGTTTTTTATGACTACCTGATCACCTGGAAGACCAATGACACGTTTAATGAAAAATTGAGTACGATCATTGGGATAAACAAAGATGATCACATCCCCGCGCTTGATTTTGTCTTCGCATCCACCGCAGTTGTAGTGCTTATTGGCGAATAGCATGTCACCTGCATAAATATTAGGCTCCATACTGCCCGAAGGTACTCGGAAAGATTCCACATAATAATGGCGTACATAAAGCTTGGTGAGTGGAATGAAAATCACATAAGCCAATACTAATAGCCCAATATACACGCCTGCACTTTGCCAGCTATATTCTATAGTCGCACCCCGCCATGCCACCCAACCTGCCCCCAGAACCGCGTATAGCCAAATGACTATCGTCAACAATACCCACAGTAATAAACCATCCATACGTAATTCAGGTGCTAACACATGATGTACACCTACAAATAAAATAGGTAGTAAAAAAATGTAAATTAGCATTAAATAAATGGCTTTATTTAGTTGACCGTTGTACCACTGTCCTAAGCCGGGCAGAAATGCTGACAACAGCATGGCACTCAAAGGGTGAGTTCTATTCATAGATCGATTTGAATGGTTATTGTCTTGTCTAGTGATAAGTGTAGGCGGTTGTACTCTTTATGCTATTAGTCGTCAACGCTATTACGCTAATCAGGCGAACTTACCTCTGGTCAATTTGTTCATAGGCTAGTTACCTACTATTACCATTAAAATTACTCATAGCCATTATAAGAAAACATAACAAAAACGATCTTCATTTGGACCAAGGTTAATAGTTATTATGAAGCAGTCCGCTCACAAGGCAGTGCCTAGTTTATTGCCTGCCGATTTAATGTATTACAGTCTCCAAGCCGTAGCTACTCAACAACCCATGGCGGCTAATACATTGCCAGTAGGTAATGCAGTGGTGATTTGTGAGCGTGATGATATTGAGTTAGGGCAAGTTTTATCAGGTAAACTAAAAAGTACAGCTCTCAAAGTCAGTGCCGTGTCATATAAATCACTGCGGATTCAAACTCAATATTTAACTGAACATAAACCTCAAGTCGTGATAGTAGTATTGCCCCGCTTATTAACGGTAGGCGCTGAGGATACGGAGTTACGTCAGGCTGTTTTACGCTTACATACGGTCTTAATGAGTTTGCAACACCATATGCCTGCTATGTTAGTCGTAGCACAATTTGGTGATGGTCAGTTTGGTTTGGGCAAGCACAGTCCTCAACATTTAGAGCAATCGGGGTGGCGAAGCGTTGTGGCTGCTTGGTATAGCCAACACCCACAATGTAAAGTGCGTTTGCTGGATTGTGATAGCCGAACCCGTTTATCTGTATGGGGTGATTTAGTGGTTGCGGCTTTACAAATGCCAGAGACTTTTAAATTACTAGGTAAGCGTGAGCAAGAGTACTCCCAGATTCGCCCCGTACAATGGGCGTTTAATGGGCAACTACAGGCGTTACCTTTTCGTGCAGGTGCTGTTTTAATAGCCACAGGTGCACGCTCGCCCATTATCACTATGTATGCGGCCACGATTGCTCAGCAAACAGGCACACACTTAGCGCTAATTGAGCGCGAGCCTATGGGAAGTGCTAATGACACTATGCCGCAGATTCTTCAGCACTGTAAGCAAGCGGGAATTAATGTTAAGTACTATGACTGCGATCTAGGTCAAGAAACGGCGGTTACCGCAACGCTTAAGCGTATTCAACAGGATTTTTCTGCTCCGATTGAAACGATTATTCATGGCTCAACATGGAACCTGACTAAATTACAACCCGACATGCCCTCAGGACAGGTTCATAATGAAATTGCTCCCAAAGTACTAGGAGCGGTGTATCTCACCAAGTACTTACCGCAATTAAAATGGTGGTTAACCATTGTTCCTGCGGCTCCATTACTAGGGGGGACGGGTGATTATTGGTCAGGGTATGCTGATGAGTTAGTGGATGCCTATTTAGCCACCTATCAAAGTACTCGACCTAAATTACAAACTTTGACCGTTGCTTTAGAAAATCTAGCGATTAACCCCAGTGTTGAGGCTCTATTACAAGTACCTAGTATTATTTTTGATCAAAGACAGATCTTTATTAGCGAGCACAAAGAGTACTTGCCTTTATGGGGCAAAGTCATTAATCCCAATGAGCCAGAACCTATTCTGGAACCTTCACCAATTAGCCAAACTTTTGCAGAGCCAGAGCCAGAGCCAGAGCCAGAGCCAGAGCCAGAGCCAGAGCCAGAGCCAGCTACCCATCCTAATCAGATTAACTCAGGGCAAGTGACTCCATCGGCAAGTACTTTGGTAAAACTTGATGGTGAAGTCCATAATCTTGATGATATGCCAGTGATTGAATTTGAAAATGTCTTAGTGGATAGCCCTATTAAGCAGAATGAGGTGTCATCGCCTCAGATTAATCAGCGCCATGATACTGTACAATCAGAGCAGCCCCATGATTTTACCGAGATTGATTTCACGCTAGAAAGTCCCGTTGATTTAGATGAAGAAGGTAAAGTCGTTGAGCCAACCCATTCACAAGCTACTCAAACAATCCTTTTTGAACCACACAGAGTAGAGCAAGACTCTCCTGAGTTACTTGCCTCAGAAACGCCTAAAACGACTCATATTAAACGTAAAATTTGGTTAAAGCGTACTTTTACTTTGCAAAATGTGCCTAGTACTGAGTACTTAACTATTAATGAATTTAGCCATTGGCAGACGACTTTAAGTCTGCAGGAGCTACGTCCTATAGTGGCGAGTATTTTAAATGCTGAGCTTAGAGTTTTAGCCAATCAAGTAGAGTGTTTAGATCTTTTAGCGGATGGTCATCAAGAGACCAGTACTCGAGTGTATATTGATGACTTCAA
>JBDKGX010000076.1:0-11616 GCA_039797965.1 Pseudomonadota bacterium | reverse complement strand
AAACTCTCTGATTTGAATATGGACGGTAACACGATTTTTGCAGGCCCTAATAATGATGCTAATTTACTGCTGGGCAATATATTAATGCATCCTATTAATGCTAATTTTGCGAGTAATTATGTGATTAAAGGGACTTTACCCAAAGCACCTTAGTACTCAGTCATATTAATCTGTGTACTTAATAACATCTCCCTAGTACTTTATTTAAAGTACTAGGGTTTTATGGATTCTATTTAGAATACGTTATTATTCATTTAGCTTTATGTATTTTTTTATTAAGCAAATACAGAACTCATCCAGCCGCGCGTTAACGCTAAATTCGGATTAGCTACTACCGCACCTAAATAATAATCTTTAAATACCCCCTCGGTTGGAGTCCAAGAGCCATCATTATTAAACTTCACAGAGGTCGTACCTACCCCTATGACCCAAAAGCGATACGCACCTTGCTCTTCACCTAGGTAAATTGCATTCCAACCTTGATTACTCGTTTCAGTATCACCTGGTTTTTCAAAGTAATACACATTACCAATAGTCAAACTATCGCCTTTTGTAGGGTCAAACCGCGCTGCCTCACCTGCTAAATTAGTATGCCCCCCCACTCGAATCGAGCCTGCCTCCGCAGTACGTACTGAAGGGTTATAACCCCCATTATTGACATTGCCATTAAAGCTATCAAAGGGGTTGTACCAACCTGATAAAATCAGTTTCCCTTGCATATTACGATCGAAAGTCTCCTCACCCACGGTATCTAATGTCGCTTTTAAATTCAGTAATGGCATAGGACTAGCGCAATCAAATGCATAACCACTACGATTATTAAAAATATCTTTTAAAGCATCGGAGGGTTTAACCGCTCTACCCGTATCGTCCGTAGAGCGCATCACCATATAGCGTCTTTCACCATTATCACGCTGTACGACTTCCCAATAATCATTGCGCTCTAATACACGCTCTACACCTTGAGAACCATTACTATCTGTATAACGTCTCATCTCTGGATAACCTAAACGGTTATCTCGTAATTTCACAATGCTTGAAGTAAAACTCCATCCCTCACCGACTGAATTGACTTCCTTTACTAAGTTATCCCTAAAATGTAACTCGTAAATATCTTGGTCACTCAATATTTTAGTATTAATTGTTTGACCGGAGGCATTTTTTACGACGACTTTGTCACCCGCATTTAGGCGATTGTCTGCCGTACCTCCCTCAACAATATTAATAGTCGCTCCGACAATTTTCGAGCCATCATTATGAGTCGCTACTAAGTTAGTTAGGATATTGCGCTCTGAGGCACTGAGGTTGAGGTGAGTACTTAACCCTGTGCTAGAGCTGTCACTAGTAACAGGGGTCGCCGTGATGGGGGTAGCGAATGAGGCACTCATGCTAGATGTCGACGAGCTGGATGAGCTACTACTGGAAATAGGTTGAATATTATAAAAGCGTGCCAACAACTGCCTGATCAATGCTAATAACTCAGTCATGTTAGGATTAGAACTATCCCAAATAGTAGCGGACGAATTATTACGTGAACGATTAGAACCCTGCTCTACGGCTTGACTATTACCGCGCCTAATTATAGCAGCGTCTGAACTTTGAATGGTTGACATGCTTATCCTTTCCTTGTCTCAAATACTTACTCATCGCAGTAAGTAGGGTGTCCATAAAGTTATTAAGGTTTGGCGCTAAGCATAGGATAAGTTTCACATTCGCTTCCCATTATTAAAGATAATAGGAATAAACCACAGGATAACCTGATTGAGGCATTTAAGGTTTAACACTCGCTAACTGAGGTAATAAAGTACTCATTTTAAAAGCCCTAGTTTTATATCAGATGCCTAGGCTTATAAAGGGTGAGTACTTTAAACTTAAGTACTTAAATAGGGACGTGATATTGCACCACTTGTTGATCAATCGCCCCAAAAATGGACTGACCGTTTGAATCTAGCATCTCAATTTTGACTCGATCCCCAAATTTCATAAAAGGGGTGCTGGGTTTTCCGCTATTAATAGTTTCAATGGTGCGTAACTCCACAATACACGAGTACCCTACTCCACCGTCTTTAATCGCTGAGCCGTGTTCGGTGTCTTGCTTATTGGATACTGTACCTGAGCCAATAATCGCCCCCGCACTTAAAGGGCGAGTTTTGGTTACGTGAGCAATCAATTGAGGGAAGTTAAATACCATATCTTGAGCCGCGTTGGCTTTACCGAATAGCTCATTATTGTAATGCACTAATAAGGGCAAATGAATGCGTCCCTCTTGCCAAGTACTACCTAACTCATCCGGTGTAACTGCAACAGGCGAAAAGGAGCTAGACGGTTTTGATTGGAAAAAGCCAAAACCCTTTGCCAACTCTGCCGGAATCAAACCGCGTAACGACACATCATTAACGAGCATTAATAAACGGATCTTGGGCGCGACTTGTTCAGGCGTACTACCCATCGCCACATCATCGGTAATAACGGCAATTTCGGCTTCAAAATCAATGCCCCACTCTTCACTACCCAAGGGAATATCATCACAAGCTCCAATAAAGCTATCCGAGCCACCTTGATACACTAAGGGGTCATGCCAAAAACTATCGGGCATTTCAGCTTTACGGGCTTTGCGTACTAATTCCACGTGATTGACATAGGCGCTACCATCCGCCCATTGATACGCACGCGGTAAAGGAGCCGCACAATCATGCGGATTAAAGGCAAACTCACCCTCCACTTTACCCGCATTTAAGGCGTTATAAACCGCTTGTAACTGAGGCTCATACTGTGCCCAATTGTCCAGTACTTGCTGTAGAGTACACGCAAAGCTGGATACTTTGATGGCACGGGTTAAATCGCGTGAGACGACAATCAATTCGCCATCACGTCCGGCTTTTAATGAGGCTAACTTCATGCCATCACTCCTGTAAAATGTTTTTGTAACCCTGACCAACACTGCAAATAGTCGGTTTGGCGTTCAGTCCCTTCTAACGCATAGCGCGTGGGTTGAATCACATAACGCGACTCCAACATAAAGGCTAAAGTATTGTCATAACGTTGGGGTTTTAATTCGACTGAACTCGCCTTTTCAAATACGGCAGCCTCGGGACCATGTGGTGAGTGGGAGTTGTGTAAGCTCATACCACCGGCGACAAATCCGGTTTCTTTGGCATCGTATACCCCTTTGATTAAACCCATAAACTCACTCATCACATTACGATGATACCAAGGTGGTCTAAAGGTATTTTCTGCCACCATCCAACGCGGGGGGAAAATCACAAAATCAATATTCGCCACCCCCGCCGCCCCTGAAGGTGAAGTCAGCACGGTAAAAATCGAAGGGTCAGGATGATCATAGCTCACGGTATTCATGACATTAAAGCGGGCTAAATCGTAGCAATAAGGTACTGAATTTCCCGTCCACGCCACCACATCCAACGGCGAGTGATCGATATCACAGCGATATAACTGCCCCATGAATTTAGTCACCAATTCAAACTTACCTTCGCGATCTTCATAGGCGGCAACAGGGGTTTTAAAGTCCCGATCATTGGCATAACCATTCGCCCCCACTGGCCCGCGCTCTGGCAATATGAACGGATGACCGTAGTTTTCGCATAAATAACCGCGTACTTCTTTATCCAGCAGTACGACGCGAAATTTCATACCGCGTGGAATAACCGCAATATCACCCGCTTGAACCTCAAGTACTCCACACTCAGTATGCAAGCGCACACCGCCCAATTGTGGAATAAACAGCAACTCCCCATCCGCACAGGTGAAAAAGCGCTTAGTCATAGACTGATTAGCACGGTAAATATGAATCCCCATCCCCATTTGGGAATGAGCACTACCATTCGTGGCAATCGTGACTAAGCCATCAATAAAATCAGTGGGTGTACTAGGCAACTCCACTGGATTCCAACGCAACATGGAAGGGGGCGTGGGTAACTCATTACACGGCGCGGTACGTAGTAAGCCATTATCATCAATAGTTGCGTACTCACCTTGTACTACGGAGGGTCGAATGCGATAAAACCACGTACGACGATTATCCGCACGCGGGGCAGTAAAAGCAGTACTACTAAACTGCTCCGCGTATAAACCATAATTGACCTTTTGCGGACTAAAGCGCCCTACAGGTAACGCATTCGGCAACGCTTCGGATTCAAATTCATTACCAAACCCGTGTAGGTATTGCAAAGTACTCATTTAGACTCCTCTTGTGCAGCAAGGGTTAAAGCCTGTTGCAAAATAGCTGGGTCACCAATGTGATTCGCTAAAAGCAAAATCAAACGGGCATTAATGCGTTCGCTTTTATCTCGATCACCGTGCCGATGAATTTCAGCTAATGCGGCAAAAAAACCATCCGCATCCGACCAATTCGGTTTTAAATTTAAAGTACTCATTGCACGTCCCCTCCTAACTCAAAACCTAAAGCACGGCGCATCGCTTGCTGTACTTTATCAATATCCAAATGTCGCCAACGCGCCGCAATATGTTGATCGGGACGAATTAAGTACGTGGTTTCAGGTTGTAACCCTAAACGCTCATGTAGTATGCCCTCACTGTCTTGAATACCCTGTGCTTGCCCCAATGAAGGGGCATCGATTAGGAGTATTTTGAGGTCTGGAACGGATTGCAGTTTTTGGATTTTGGCTTGTAAATTAGCGTCGTTTGCCAACTGTTCACCGACAGCAATCACAACGCTAAATTGATCGCCTAATTGACGTAACCACCATGCTTTTTGCCCATGGATAGTCATCGGGGCATCTTTGCAGACCGAACCTACACGCTGATCATGGGGGAAATCGCTGCCCTCCTCGTCTGGTGTATTGAGTACTGAGCCGTCATACACACAGGGTTTAGACAAGCGCCCGCTATTGATCATGGGGCGGGTAAACTCATATTGTTGCGCTAAATTAAGTACCGCATCACGAAATACACGAGTGACATGATTTTTCGGGCTAATAAAATCAGTGGCACGAGTGGAGTTTAAAATATTTTCATCCGCGCCATGACTACGCTCGGTATGGTAAGTACTGAGTAACGTTTTAGGGGCAGTCCCTTTTAAAATACGGGTTAATTTCCACACTAAATTCTCAGCCGCTTGCACCGCGCCATTCGCTCCCCGTGCGCCAAAGGGTGAGACTTGATGGGCTGAGTCGCCTACAAAAATAATGCGTTCATCGTGAATGAGCTGCTCCAAACGTCGACAACGGAAGTGGTAAACACTCACCCATTCAAACTCAAATTGAACATTTTCGCCTAACATGGCATGAATCAGCGGGCGAATATTATCGGGTTGCAGCCAGTACTCACGGCTAGCATTCGCGCCTAATTGAAAGTCAATCCGCCATAAACCATCCGGTTGCTTATGCAACAATACCGATTGACCCGGATGAAAAGGCGGATCAAACCAAAACCAACGCTCCGGCGGAAAATCCGCTTCCATCACAATATCGGCAATTAAAAAGGTATCTTCAAAAATTTGCCCTTTGGATTCCAGCCCTAAGCTAGTACGAATCGGGCTATTCGCACCATCTGCCACCAGTACATAATCAGCGGTTAAGGTGTATTCACCCTCAGGCGTTTCAATCAGTACTTCGACCTTATCGCCCATTTTTTTGACTTGCGTGACCTTATTCATCCAGCGCAAATCAATGCTGGGTGTTTTGGCGATTTGATCGACTAAGTACTCTTCAGGGTAGTACTGCTGAATATTAATAAACGCAGGGAGCTCATGACCGCTTTCGGGCAGTAGATTGAACTCATAGGTCAATTGGTCGTGAAAAAACACTTTGCCTAATTGCCACGTTACGCCTTTATCGACCATGCGTTGACCGCAATCCACTCGGTCAAAAATTTCTAACGTGCGCTTAGCAAAACACAAAGCCCGCGAGCCATTGCTTACTGTGTTGTCATTATCAAGTACTACGGTAGGAATGCCTTGCTTGGCAAAATCGAGGGCAGAATAAAGCCCTGTAGGCCCCCCGCCAATAATAATGACTGGGTGATGGACAGGCGATAGGGCATCCTGATCGACTGAACGTCGATAGGGGTAAATGGGGTTGGTATAGCTTTTAGCCATACTCGTGTCCTCCTAGCTTGGACTGAGTACTAAATTAGCTTACGAAAAGTCAGCAGGTTCATTACCGACTTCGTTGCCCTCACTGCCTATAGAACTAAGCTCTCAGTGCTTAGCCACTACCTCTTGCAGTGAATGCCACATTTGCGTATCGCGCTCGGCTGTCCAAATGCGGGGATCAGGGTACTCGCCCGCTTCGTCATAACAACGAGTAATATCAAACGGTAAACAATGTTCGAAGATCACCCAATGACCGTATTTAGGCTGGAGGATCGCATAAGTTTCAGCATAAGTAGTAGAGAGGTCTTTGCCTGCGGCACGGCACTTTTTCACATTGCCATACATATCCATCAGGAAATTACGTGTCCCCTCAATCGCTTCGCGGCATTTTTCTGAGGTTTGTAACGCCTCCCCACGACCCGGTACGAGCTTTTCAGGATTGAGCGCTAATAGTTTATCTAAAGTACTCGGCCATTCTTCGTGGTACGCATCGCCCGTGTAAGGGGTAGCACCGTATTCGACCTGATCACCCGAAAAGAGGATTTTTTCCTTAGGCAACCATACCACGGTATCGCCTTTGGTATGCCCCTTACCAACGTGCATAATTTGTACTTCACGCTTGCCCATGAATACAGTTAGTTGCTTTTCAAATACGATATTAGGCCAGGTCAAACCGGGGACAGAGGACACATCCGCAAAGAGGCGCGGGAAACGCCCTAATTCAGATTCAAAATCTTGTTGACCGCGCTCAACAATTAAATCGTAAGTATTGCGGCTGGTGTAAATATTTTCCGGTTGATAAGCCGAGGCACCTAAAACACGCACAGCGTGGTAGTGAGACAGTACGACATGTTTAATAGGCAAGTCGGTGACTTCGCGAATGCGGCGTATAACATCAGCCGCCATTGTAGGGGTGGCTTGGGTATCAATGACCATGACGGAGTCGTCACCAATAATAATGCCCGTATTGGGGTCACCCTCAGCAGTATAGGCATAGACGCCTTCAGAGAGTTTGGCAAAGGTTATTTTTTTCTGTTCAAGATCAGCAACGGAGGCAAATTTTTTGGTCATGGCTAGTACTCTCTTCCTATCAGCGGTAGTTTTTAGTTTCGATCAAAACTAAAAACAAGCATAAATAAAACTTGAGTAAATTACAAGGCAAAGTCAGTTGAACTATAACTGACTCTACAAAAATATGGACTAGGGCTAGATTAAACCGCAGAAGAATTACGATAAAATTTTAACGGTATTGCTCGCTCTACCCATGTGTAGATAGTCTTTGCAACAACATCAGAACCACAACTGCAACACTCTGAACCACAACCATTAGCGACCCGAGCTTTGCCTTTTTTTGCCCAATACTCTAGACCTAATTGTGCCGCTTCAGGGGCAATATCAAAGTGAATCGCAACCTCTTGAACGCTAAGCTGTCCACGTTGCTTTAAGTACTCACGTATAGATACCAAACTCATATATTTAAATGACCCAAGGTTGAATTAGAGTACTTATCCTGTCCTGCTCGATAAAGCATATACACTACCACAGCAAAGACTAGACTAATCCCAATCACCCAACTGAATGACTGTATAGGGTGTCGGCTAAACGTCGCCAATTGATAAAATAATACCGCCACACCATAAGCCAACCCTGTACTCCACGCTATCCCTAATAAAGTCCAGCGCCGCCCGACTTCACGATACATGGCTCCTGTTGACGCCACGCAGGGAAAATACATAAGAATAAAAAGTAGGTAAGCAAATGCTCCAATCTTGCCATCAAAATGCTGATTCATGGCTGCGAAAGTACTGCTTTTTACCTCTGACAAATCTTGATTGACTGCGGCTGTACCTAATGGATCGGTTAATAGCGTACTCAGTTTTCCCAAATTATCAGGAATAGAGGCAAACGCCGCTTTGAGGTCATCCACAATAGGGTTACTGGAGGGAGCGCTATTTAGGTTGGGACTTTCTTGGCTATACAATGCATCTAAAGTCCCGACCACTACCTCTTTGGCTAATAACCCACTCAAAATCCCTACGGTTGCAGGCCAATTATCTTGTTGAATGCCCATAGGCGCAAAAACGGGGGTAATCACCTTAGCTGTCGCACTCAGTACTGATTTTTCACTATTTTCGTTACCGAAAGAGCCATCGGTGCCAATGCTATTGACCACATTAATAACCATTACCACTAAGACAATGAGCTGCCCTGCCTCCAAAATAAACCCTTTGAGTTTGTTCCAAGTATTAATCAGTACATTACGCCATTGGGGGATTTGATAGGTGGGCATTTCCATTACAAAGTGATCGGCTTTACCTTGTAAGACCGTTTTACGCATAATTAACGCTGTCAAAATCGCAAACGCAATCCCACTCAAATACAGCAAAAACACTATATTTTGCCCACCGGTGGAAAAAAACGCCGCTGCAAATAAAGCATAAACGGCTAAACGCGCCCCACAAGACATAAAGGGAGTCATGAGCACCGTTAAAATACGTTCGCGAGGGCTATCGAGGGTACGAGCTGCCATAATAGCAGGGACGTTACAACCAAAACCCACAATCAATGGCACAAAGGCTTTACCCGATACGCCTAATTTGCGCATAAATTGATCCATGACAAACGCGGCACGTGCCATATACCCCGACTCTTCCAACATAGTCAGTACTAAATACAAAGCGGCAATGATGGGAATAAACGTCGCAACTACTTGAATACCCCCCCCCAGTCCCTCAGCTACTAAAGTACTCAACCACACCGGCGCATGAATCACACTGAGAATAGATTTGGGCAAATCAATAAATAAGGCTTGAGCACTGAGCTCAAAAAAGTCAATAAACACGCCACCCAGATTAATGCTAAATGAAAACAGCAAATACATAATGATCAAAAAGATAGGAATTCCCGTCCATGTTCCTAATACCCATTTATCAACCTTATCTGAAGTCGTTCGTGTCACTTTAGTACTTTCTGCCGTCACCGCTTTCGCCCATTGGGTGGCAACATTAAAACGAGTATCGGCAATCAGTAAATCCACCTCTTCGCCACTTTCTTGTTCAATTTGCAAACGTAAGGGCTGAATTTCTGCTAATTGGGTACTTTGTAAAGCAATCACCGCCTCTGAACGTTGCACATAATGGGGTTCTAATTGAATAAGCGCTTTTTCAATGCTCGCAGGATATTGAATCTTAAAAGTACTGTGCTCTACATCGCTAGTATTTTGATTATATTGACTAATAATATTTTGCAACTGAGCGACAGCATTTGGACTTCGTAAAGAAATGGGAATTACTGGGCAACCTAGACGCTTTTGCAACGCCTCGATATCAATATGAATACCTCGACGCTCTGCCACATCCATCATATTGAGCAATACCAACAGGGGTACATTTAACTCTCGTAATTGCAAAGTTAAATACAGTCCTCGCTCTAAAGTACTAGCATCTACAATATTGAGATAAAAGGTTTGAGGGTGAGTTTGCACAAAGTCGCGGGCTACACGCTCATCTTCTGAGGTATCCGAAAAATCTAAAGAGTAAGTACCGGGCAAATCTACTACTTGATAAAACTGACCTTGTAGCTCAAAAGCTCCCTCTTTACGCTCTACCGTCACACCGGGCCAATTACCTGTACGCTGATTAGAGCCTGTTAAAAGATTAAAAAGGGTCGTTTTACCCGCATTAGGATTACCTAATAAGGCTATTTCAACAGTAGAAGAATTTAAGGTGTTAGTTGAGGGGGTTGATTGTACGTTATGTGCTTGATGAGGTTGAGACCAAGATATCATGAGTGATACTACGCCCTAAGCTGATTCGGTTATGACCGCTACCCACCACCACATCGCCCCAACGATTGCGCAATATTTGAATGGAGCTACCTTTACCCAGCCCCATACCCAGTAAGCGAATGCGGGTAGCATTGTCCGTCTTAATCATTTGAATACTTACTAAACTTTGTTCAGGCATTTGTGACAAACGTTGTAAAGGGTTAGCAGTCATTCTATAAGACTCGACGGAATGAAAATGATTCTCGCTAATATACGCTTAATTAGAGTCATTCTCAATTAGATTCAGATAACTCGTTAGGAATAGTTGAGTAAGCCGACAATGGCATCGCCTCAAACTCAATGCCACTCCAACCTGTTTGCATAAAATTACGAATATTCGCATGATCTTGAGCTTCTGGATGAGTTAATACCGCTTGGTAATGCTCTGCGAAACATCTTAAGGTTTGTGCTTGGCTCAGACCATGTAATTTAGCAAAGGCAAATACCTTACAAGACCCCTCATTAGTACCTGCTAAGTTTATCACTTGACCATTTTTAAAGGTGGTAGGTATGTACTCATAATGAGCCTGTATCACCTCAAGTACTTGTTTAAAGGTCAGCTCGGCACGATCACTGTTCAATAACTCAATCAAATCATTAAGGGTCATGATAAAACTCTTGGTTAAAAAGGTGCGAAAGTGTACTTAATGCTTCCCGACTCTTCTAGCTAAATACCTTTAAAATCGTTACAGTGCCTCCATATGAACTCAGGCTATTTTATTCCCACCGCTCATCATGTCGTTGAGACTGATATCAAACGCAGTCAGTTTATTACTCATATTGCTCATGCTAGTAATCGTCAGGAAGCTGAGGCTTTTATTAAGCAACTACGCCACGAGCATCCTCAAGCCACTCATGTCTGTTGGGCTTATATTGCAGGTGCGCCTAACACAACGGTAATCTCTATGAGTGATGATGGCGAGCCGAGTGGCACTGCAGGTCGCCCCATGCTCAATGCTCTACAACACAGTGGCTTAGGGGAAATTGTTGCCGCGGTGGTACGCTATTTTGGGGGTACTAAATTAGGTACAGGTGGATTGCAGCGGGCTTATGGGGGCTGTGTTAAAGAAGCTTTAGCGACTTTACCCACGCAAGAAAAGATTGCTCAAACTCAACTACTAGTCGAATGTGGTTATGAGTTTGAAGCTATGGTCAGACACTTATTGACTCACTATCAGGCTACCTTACAAGATTGTGATTACAGTCAAGCTATCACTATGCAAGTACTGGTGGCATTGGCTCATGCTGAATCTCTGAAAACAGACTTAATTAATCGCTCATCGGGGACTATTCACATTGAAGTACTGGACTAAAACGCCAGTACTTTGATACGACCTGCTTTAAGCAGAGATCGCTTTGAGTTTTTGAATGGGTGCTTCACGAATGGGTAAATTCACCACTGCTGCCACAGCCGCTAAAGCCATATCGGCATACCACATCCACGAGAAATCCCCTAGCTTAACTATCGCTAAGCCGCCTAACCATGCCCCTAAAAACCCACCGATTTGATGTGATAATAAGGTCAAGCCAAACAAGGTCGCAAAATAACGATTACCAAATAACTTACCCACAATAGCCGCCGTAGGTGGCACAGTAGCTAACCATGTAAAGCCCAGCCCCATCGCAAATAAGTAATAAACCCACTCAGTGCGCGGCATCATCAGATAGCCTATGATCAATAAAGCTCTAGAAGCATACATGACGGCTAAGACGTATT
>JBDKGX010000075.1:0-11827 GCA_039797965.1 Pseudomonadota bacterium | reverse complement strand
AACACTACCTACTCAATCTATGCACCTGATTTTGAGTGATATTCCTTATGGTATCGGGGCTGAGGACTGGGATGTACTACATGACAATAAAAACGCTGCTTATTTAGGTACTAGCCCTAGCCAACTCAAAGCAGGTTCCGTATTCAAAAAAAGGGGGAAACCCATTAATGGCTGGTCTAGCGCCGATCGGCATATTTCCAAGGACTACTACGACTGGTGTATGACATGGACACCTGATTGGTTACGCGTACTAAAACCCGGTGGCTCGGTCATTATTTTTGCGGGGCGTCGTTATGCCCATCGCTGTATTGCTGCAATGGAAGATGCAGGCTTTTCTTTCAAAGATATGTTTGCGTGGATGCGACAACGTGCTCCACATCGTGCACAACGCCTGAGTGTGGTTTATAAGCGCCGCGGGGATGAGCTTAATGCACAACAATAGCAAGGATGGCGGGTTGGTAATTTACGCCCTACATTTGAGCCAATTTTATGGTTTACCAAACCTTATCGGATAGGTTCAACGCTGGCTGATAATGTACTGCAACATGGTTTGGGCGCCTTTAATGAAACAGCTTTTTTAAACTATGAACCTACGCCCGACAATGTACTCAAGAGCGGCTTTGAAACAGGTGAGACGGGCTTTCATCCTACTCAAAAACCTATTCGTTTAATGCAAGCGCTAATTGAATTGACCACTCAACCTCATCAAATCGTACTCGATCCATTTTGTGGTAGTGGTTCCACCCTTGTGGCAGCAAAACGTTTAGGGCGACATTATTTAGGTTTTGAAATGAATGCAGACTATGTAGACATTGCCGAGCAACGTTTGACAGCTACACCCTGTGCTTGCTGTAAACAAAGTACTTGTGCCTCATCCATTATCCTAGAGTCAGTACATTAAATACTGACTAAACCATAGGCACTTGTAAGCGTAATTTTTCTAAATGCTCATAGGTGGCAAAGCCATCAGCAGGGTAACCTACATCCATTTGCCAACGACGTAAGGCCGCACGACTATTAGGCCCTAAACGTCCATCAATACCGTCAGTACTGTAGCCTGCCATCGTTAATAGCTCTTGTAACTCAGCTTTTTCAGCAAAACTTAGCTCTCGTGCATCACGTGGCCACTGCGCTTGAAGCGCAGGTTCACCGCGAATTTGATCCCCTAAAGAGCCCACCGCCATTACATAGCTATAAGCATTATTATATTTTAATAACACATTGAAATTATGAAAGGCTAATAGTGAAGGCCCTCGATAACCGGCGGGCAAAAAGATAAAGCCATAGGCATCTTGTGGCAGTGGCTGGTTAAAACGATCCAGTACTTGTTCTTGCTCCATCCATAAATGCACAGGCAACCAATAAGTAGGATCCGCTTTTGACCACTCAAATGTACTGGGCAACACCACCTCCCGCGCCCAATACTCTCCTGCTATCCAACCGGATTGTGCTAAATAGTTAGCGGTCGAGGCTAAGGCATCGGGAATGCTATTGACTAAATCCCGCTTACCATCCCCATCAAAATCAACGGCATAACGCTCTACCGTGCTGGGAATAAATTGCGTATGACCAATCGCCCCCGCCCATGAGCCTATTAAACTATGCAAACCCATATCATTGTTTTGCACAATACGTAGAGCCGCCACTAACTGATCACGCCAAAAATTACGCCGAATCATGCGCCCTTGATACGCCAAAGTGGCTAAAGAACGAACGGTCGAATAGCCTCCCATAAAATTACCATAGTCCGTTTCAACCCCCCAAATCGCCAAAATATATTCGGGTTGTACATGGTAGGTACTGTAAATCCGCCCTAATAAATCGGCATATTCAGCCATTAGGCGTTTGCCTTTAGCTACCCGTGCAGGTGACGCAGCACTGTCTAAGTACTCCCAAATCGGACGGCTAAACTCTGGTTGATGAGCATCTAAGCGCAGCACTTTGCGATCTGGCAATAGACCGGTTAGTGCCAACTCTAACGTTTGCGTTTTGATCCCTTGTTCTTGGGCATATTGGCTGAAATCTTGTTTCCATTGCTCAAAATCAGGGTCAGCAAATAGCGTGTAGCCAAATAAGGCCACCGAGAACAGGAGTGTTAGTTGTATACTGCGAATTATCTTCCGAATCATTGAATCCAATTAATGCTATGTCACAGTCTAATGTAGAGATTATACCAGACCTCTCTCACTCTAATAGCGAAAAGCGGTCGCCCCATGTTGTGTTTTTAGATACTGCTAGTACTCAAGCAGGTGATTTAGATTTAAGCCCTTTAATGAATGCCTGTCATGGTCGTGTTACGTTCTGGCCACATACTCGTCCTGAGCAATTATTGGAGCATATTGGCTCAGCCGAAATAGTGATTAGTAATAAAATTCACATGGATGCTACCTTAATACAGACTTTAAGTACTATGCTAAAACTTATCTGTGTAGCCGCAACGGGCACTAATAATATCGATTTAGCCGCTGCTCAACGCTGTCATATACCCGTTACCAATATCCGTAATTATGGCTCACAATCTGTTGCTGAACATGTATTTAGTCTTATTTTTGCGCTACAACGCAGCCTACTTTCATACTCACTAGCCGTGCACCAAGGTGAATGGCAACAATCAGAACAATTTTGTTTATTAAATTACCCCATTCGTGAAATAGCAGGCAGTACTTTACTCATTATTGGTAATGGTACATTAGGGCAAGCCACTGCAAAACTAGGCGCAGCACTAGGCATGCAAGTACTGATATCAGAACGCCCTCATACTGCCCCTCGCACAGGACGCATTGCATTAGAGGATGGGCTAAAACAAGCGGATGTAGTTTCTATCCATTGCCCATTAACACCTGAAACGCATCATTTAATCAATGCCGAACGCCTAAAACTGATGAAACCTCATGCGTTGATTATTAACACGGCTCGCGGAGGCATCATCGATGAATTCGCGCTCATTGAGGCGTTACAAAACGGCTGGATTGGTGGGGCAGGCATTGACGTCCTACCCATTGAACCCCCAGTAACGGGTAATCCCTTATTAGCCGTGCAACTACCTAATTTGATAGTCACACCGCATATTGCATGGGCCAGCCGCACGGCTCGCCAACGCCTCATTGAACAACTGGCTAATATTATTCAAACCTTTACCCATACAGGTGAAGTACTCAATCGAGTCGTTTGAATTCACCTATCAAGCGGCTTGTGTATTTGCTAATACACTCACACGATAACCTTTTAGGCGCTGAGCAAACTCCTCAAGACGTTGAATGCCTGTTTGCTCGGCTTTATTGACCCATTCTTGTAGGGCAGCAAGGCGTGCTTCTTGATTATTCGCGGTACGCTCCCACAAAGACTGTAAGCTTTGTTGGAACTGATAGACCGTAGTGAGTACTTGGCTTTCTGCTAATAGAATTTGTAGACGCTCACGCTCTTGATCCTCGAGTGTTGATTGCCCTAATAGCTTACGTACCAACCGAGATTTTTGTTTGCAATCGCTGGTGGACTTACACATTTCTTGCTTTACCACGGGGTTTACCACTTGGCGAGCGTAATTCGAGAGTACTTGAATCCGATTACCAATCACAGCGCTAACAGTTTCTAAGTCAACGACTTGAGTTTTAATATCGATTTTAATCCTAGGGGCTACTCGTTTGACTTGAGCCAGCTTCAACACTTCCATCAAGCGAATATAAAACCAGCCAATATCAAACTCATACCATTTCGCTGAAAAGCGTGCTGAGGCAGCAAACGCATGGTGATTATTATGTAACTCTTCGCCCCCGATAATAATGCCAATAGGGGAAATATTGGTCGAAGCATCGCTAGTACTCCAATTCCGATAACCCCAAAAATGCGCCAAACCATTAATCACACCTGCCGCCCAAAACGGAATCCAGATCATTTGTACCCCCCACATCACAAGACCCGCCCAACCAAAGAGTACTAGGTTAATCATGAGCATAAGGGTAATACCTAACCACGGGAAAGCTGAGTACAACTTATTTTCTAGCCAGTCATTCGGCGTGCCTTGGCTGTATTGTTGAATGGTTTGTTTATTTTGAGCTTCTTGACGATATAAAAACGCACCACCCCACAGTACCTTGCTTAGACCGCGTGTTTGGGGGCTGTGTGGATCATCAGGGGTTTCGCACTTGTGGTGATGTTTGCGATGAATCGCCACCCACTCCCGCGTCACCATGCCCGTAGTCATCCACAGCCAAAATCTGAAAAAATGGGAAGGTACTGCACTTAACTCCACCGCCCGATGGGCTTGATGACGATGAAGATAAATCGTAACCGCCACAATCGTAATATGGGTCATGACCAGCGTAATTGCGACCAACTGCCAACCCGATAAATCTGCTAATAGTCCCATGTGTAATCTCTTTGGTATAAACCGATCAATAACACTTTTATTGAAGGGTTATCAGTCCCACTGAAACCTCAAAAAAAGTGTTATCATTTTACCATAGTTGGCTGAACTACACCGACTTACCGTAGGCTTTGCACCCACCCAAACAGGCTAAATAATAACGGCTGATGAACCATATACACTAATAAACTATGTCGCCCCAACCAGAGCAAAGGTCGCCCCATAGGCTGTGGTAATGATTGATGTAAGACGGGAGTTTTGACCCACTGAGCACCTAGCCCAATACCCACTAACAGCACTCCGAACCAAGGCAAGAGTGGCACATAATCTTCCGTAAAAGGTTTATGGGTCATTAAGCCAAAAAATTGCCAAGGCTGTTGATCAAAAAGCGGCAAAGTCACGGTATTACCGATCACAATCAGCACGATACCCAGAATTAAATTAAGTACTCCTGCATTAATAAACAGTACTCCCAATAAACTCCCCACCAACATAAAATGTAGTACACCAAAGAATATCCACGATGCACCAAATAAATACCCCGTTCCGACACTAATCAAAGTACTACATAGCAGCAGTAACCACTCACGCTTCCAAAAACCCTGCCCTACTCCCTTTCGATTAGCACAATACAAACTAATCCCCGCAATGGTTACAAACAGAGTCACAATAAAGGTACGTGAGTGCAGCCAAAACGGATCGGTATAAAGCGCAAATTGTGCCCAACCAAAATAATTCAAGTCATAACAAAAATGAAACGCGATCATGAGTACGACGGCTACGCCGCGTAGTGCATCGAGTAGATCGTAGCGAGAGTGTGTAGTGGTAGCGCTCATAGATAAGTACTAGTAAGCCAGTAAAGCACCGCAGCATAACATGATTCAGGTACTCACTTGCGCAGAGATAAATCAGACATTAACTTGGCTCACATAAAATTACGAGTATGTAACGATGATAATCTCGAGGCTTCACTGGGGGTAAAACCCAAACGCAATAGCCGTGCCTTGCGCCCTTCTGCCATTGCTTGCATTAAGCCTTGTACACGCTGATAGCCTTGTTGAATCGCTTTGGGCGTGATGTCGCCTGCAGCTAATAAAATCAACGCATCAAAGACTTCCTCATTGAGTCCTGAGGTACCTGATAAGTGATCAAACCGACTCTCCACTGCCAACGCTAAGCGCCCCCGCAATGCTGGTTCAACACTTAAATGATGCGTCAAATGTGCCATCCCAAATGCTACATGACGGCTCTCATCAATCGCTGCTAAACGCGCAATCTGCCTAGTAATCGGGTCTGGAGCGCACTCCTGTAAAAAATTGAGTAAATTAACAAAAGTACCCTCACCCAACACCGATAATAAAAACGCTGCTAGGGAAAAATCAGGCTCATCCACTAATGTTTTTAACGAAGCTTGTCCCCCCACCGTCGATAAGGCAGGTTCGTAACCTTTGAGTCGAATACGGCGAGTAAACACCTCAATATGCCGTGCCTCATCTGCTACTTGAATCGCCAATAAGGCTTGGATTTCACGAAAATGGGGGTGTAATTGCCCTAAAAACTTAGCGGGTACAATCAAAGCTGCATTTTCATTTTCCACCATATAAGTCATAACTTGCACCACTGCCGCCTCAACTGCGGCAGGCAATTCGCAAGGTTGTGACCAGTCAATGACTTCATCAGGGCTCCACTGCGCGGCTACAGCTTGAGCATACAGTTGGGCGGCATTATTTGCCCATACCTTAGCCTTTTGATTGAGACGAAATGACCATTGCGGCGCACCTGCCTCCACTGTCGCTCCACGAGCCGCCAATCCCCAACTAGGTTGTGCCTGATCCTGTATGGCGTGCAAAGTACTACTATCACTGTGCCCCGTTCGCTCTGCTCCTTGCCAGCGCCCTACAAACACCCCACCTTTCGTAATCAAAGCACGCTGTTGGTTAGTATCCCATTGCATACTATGACCTTGAGCACGACACCATGCGGCTAGGGAAACTTCCCCACCCGTATTTATGCCCATTACATCAAGTACTTGACCAACTGCAAGTGAGCGTAATGCTTCTTTAATCAGCACATGCGCCCCCGCATCAAACCCTAAGCCTTTAATATCGATAATGTTGCTCAATGATAGCGCCCCGCTGGTCATAAAATTGCTCATCATCCACGGCTCGTGCTAATAATTCATAACCACTAGTACGCCCCACTTTCCACTCACGTAACCCCTCCAATTCTAATAAAGGGCGTACCGCTGGATCATCCCAACGCATGGATAAGAGTAGTTCGGTAAATTGTTGAATAAGTACTGCATCCGCTTGAGGGCTGGTCGTAAAATTACAATGATCAAACAATCCCGTCCGCGCCAGAAGGGTGGTCTCACCACTGGGCAAAGTACCCTCATTAGCAAAGGCTTGGTAATTACCATCAATCATCCATGTCGCATCAATCTCACCATTAACCAAAGCCATCGCCGCATCGCGTTCTCCTCCAATATGATCACCGTGTTTGCCCGCTAATACGTCAAATAATCGCGCATGATAATCACGCCCTGCCACCATACCTACTTGGCGTAAATGATCTTTAGGAATCAAAGTCGCTTGCGGTGAGTCAATGGCTCCAAAGCCAATGGTTTTACCTTTGAGCTGTTGCAAGTCAGTAAAGCCAGCATTATTACGCACCACCAGCACGGAAGATAAATCCTGATCGGTGTCACGCATGGCGATAGCCTCGACGGTTAGACCTTTAGCCTTTGCTATCCGTCTGGCACGTTCCCATGCCAAGGGTGAATTCCACGCCACATCAATTTCACCGGCAAATTGCGCTTCGACTTGGCGCTCATAATTCGAGTACAGCACATAATCAAACGCTAAACCGTGTTGGTAAAACCACTCTTTAAAGCCTTCCCAAATGGTCACTACTTTGGGTGCGTAAGCTACAGCACCCATCATTAAAGTTTTTGTCATATTGTTTGTCCTTAAAAGACGGGTAAACCACAAATCGCTTTGCCGATGAAGTCATATAATAGATCTGAGGTAGGTGCCATAATCGCAGCAGCTCTAGCATCACGAAATTGACGCTCAATCCCTAAATCCTTACGAAATGCAGCGCCCCCACATACTCGCATCGCCGCATCGGTTACTTCTAATGCTGCATCGGCTGCACTGGCTTTTACTTCCATTACTCGCAACATCGCATCAGCACGACCTATCCCTAATGCCACTACCGTATCATCTCGCAAAGTACGCGCTTGATCGGTACGAATCCGTGCTTTGGCTAAATACGCTCGCACTGTGGGCAGATCTGCCAGACTACTCTCTAAATGCTGCAGTTTATTACCGCTCACATGTTTGATAGCTCCTGCTAAAGCCCCTTCCATAATACCTATCGAGCAAGAGGCATTCAGTACTGCAAACACGGGCAATACGGTATTGATCATAATGTCAAAACCACCCCCATCTGTACCTAATAATGCCGACTGCGGTACGATTAAACCCTCGCTACGCATCGGTGCGGAAGCATTACCACGCAAACCTAAGCCATCGTAAGTTTTAGTAATCGTTAAGCCATCAGCTTGAGCATCGACTAACCATAAAGAAGAGGCTCCCTCAACCTGAGCAGGGCGTGACGACCAAATATACGAATCCACCTCACCTGCTGAAGTCACCATCGTTTTGGTACAATTTAAACGATAGCCATCCGCTACCTTTTCAGCGGTACCAACGGGTGCCCAAAAATGACTACGAGAGCCACTTTCTGACCATGCCAATGTGGATAAATGCCGCCCTGCTGCCACCTCACTGCGCAATTTATCACTGCCAAATTGCTCGATCACGGCATTAGCCGCGTAATGCATAGTAACTACCATCGCCGTCGAGGCGCAATGAGTAGCAATCTTTTCAATAACAAAGGCAGCCTCGTTTAAACCATACCCCATCCCACCATGATCTTTTGCAGTGGTTAACCCTAATAAACCTGAAGCCGCTAAGGCATCAATAGCAGTGCGCGGAAATTGGGATTGTTGATCCGTCAATACAGCTTGCGGGGCAATAATACGATCAATGATGGGCTCAAGTAGGGCAACAATATCAGTCATAACACGTCTCTTTTAGCAGTAACAAAGCCCCATACCTTGCTAATACCCAAAACATTTAAGTACTGGCATGACAAAGTACTGGACACCATAGAATAGCAATAAGAAAAACTTAACCAGCCAACACTGGATAAACATAACCCGAACGGATTGAGACACCAGAGCGCACGCGCCACTGGAACAATGAAAGTCATTAAGAGTAGAAACTATCTCTAAGTAGATAGAGGATTTTGTACTGCATACCAAAATAATGAGCAAGTACTTTCTAGCAAAAAGGTCAGCCTATTTGCCCACTCAATAGACTGACCTCCAAAGTACTCCTAAGCCTTTTGCCAATTAGGAGGGCGTTTTTCAATAAACGCATCCACCCCCTCTAGCGTATCTGACTCTAAGAAATTGCAAGTAATAGCCTCATTTGCTAATTCGTAGGCTAACTCTAAAGGTTGATTGAGTTGTTTATAAAACAATTGCTTACCCATTTTGACCGCAACAGGGAGTTTTGCTGCGATTTTTGCAGCCATTGCCTCAACGGCTTGATCTAATTCCTCAGGAGCTACGACCTTATTCACCAAGCCATAACGCTCTGCCGTAGCAGCATCAATAAAATCCCCCGTCAAGAGCATTTCTAAAGCGTGTTTTTTTCCGATATTGCGACTCAAAGCGACCGCGGGTGTGGAGCAAAATAAACCTAAATTAATCCCTGAAACCGCAAATTTAGCATTAGAGCTGGCAATGGCTAAATCACAAGCCGCGACCAATTGACAACCCGCCGCTGTTGCCACCGCATGCACACTGGCAATCACGGGCTGCGGCATAGATTGAATGAGCTGCATCATTGACCCACAACGGGTGAATAAATCTTTGATCACCTCAGGGTGGCTATCCGCGCGCATTTCCTTAAGATCATGCCCTCCGCAAAACGCGCGACCATTGGCTTTAATCACGACCACCCGCACGGTGTCATCTTGAGCGATTTGTATTAAATGTTGGGTCAGTACCTCAAGTACTTCATTAGATAATGCATTAAATTGAGCGGGACGATTGAGAGTTAAAGTGGCAATGTTATTTTGATCATTGCGTAGTACTACTGATTCAACTGCATGGTTCATAGCGCCTCCTAGCGTAGAGTTTGATAGCGCTATTATGGGTTTTTTACTGAGTGGCGTCATTAGTGATCTGTGTCTAACCTTCTTATGCAGACTTTTCTCCTCTTTGCCCATAACTAATCTTTTTATGCATTTCCACACAGAAAACCCTTTTTTATCTGCAATAAAGTATTGGTATTTGTTGGTAAGGTACAATTTTTTAATAAGGGTCGATGCTACTCTATTTCAACAGATTAGGAGGAGAGCAGTAAAAACCTGCAATAAAGTATTAATCTCCTCATCAATCTTACCGCTACAATGTGTTCTGACTGGAGGAGTTAGATTTATGAAAGTCACTCGTATTATGGCTGCAATGTTAGGTAGCCTAATGCTGTCTGCTACGGTTACTACCTACGCCGCTACTGAACTCGTTATTGCCACAGTCAATAATGGTCACATGATTGAAATGCAAAAACTCTCTAAGCATTTCGAAGACGCTAATCCCGATATTAAAGTCAAATGGGTTACCCTCGAAGAAGGTGTACTACGTCAACGTGTCACTACGGATATTGCTACCAAGGGTGGTCAATTCGACATTATGACCATTGGTATGTACGAAGCACCGATTTGGGGCAAAAAGGGTTGGCTAAAAGATTTAAACTTTGACGCTAGCTATAAAGTAGACGATTTACTACCTGCTATGCGTGATGGTCTTTCAGTAGATGGCAAACTATACGCAGCGCCCTTCTACGGCGAAAGCTCGATGCTGATGTACCGTGCTGACCTAGTCAAAGAAGCCGGAATGGAGATGCCCAGCAATCCTACGTGGGAGCATGTCGCTCAAGTCGCCGCCAAAATTCATAATCCTGATAAGGGCGTGTATGGTATTTGTCTACGGGGCAAACCGGGATGGGGCGACAATATGGCATTCCTGACAACATTGGTAAATACCAATGGGGGTCAATGGTTTAACATGGATTGGAAACCCCAACTCGAAAGCCAACCGTGGAAAGATGCCATCACCTTCTATGTTGATTTACTTAACAAATATGGTCCTCCCGGCTCATCCGCGAATAGCTTTAATGAAATCCTTGCCCTTTATAACGAAGGCAAATGCGGTATGTGGGTAGATGCCACGATTGCAGCCTCCTTCATTAGCGATCCTAAGCAAAGTAAAGTAGCCGACAAAGTCGCTTTTGCCCAAGCCCCTACAGCAAAAACCCCTAAAGGTGCAAATTGGCTATGGGCATGGTCACTGGCCATCCCCTCTTCCTCTACCAAGGCTGAAGCGGCTCAAAAATTTGTACAGTGGGCAACCTCACAAGAATACATTAATTTAGTGGGCAAAGAAGTCGGCTGGGGCAATGTACCTACAGGGACTCGCCAATCCACCTATGACAATCCAGACTTTAAAGCGGCTGCTAAATTTGCGGATGCTGAATTAGCAGCTATTAAAAGTGCTAATCCACACGATAGTACTTTAGAAAAATCCCCTTATGTAGGCGTACAGTTTGCGGCTATTCCTGAGTTTCAGGCGATTGGTGTTGCTGTTGGTCAGCAAATGAGCTCTGCCTTAGCGGGCAAAGTGAGTGTTGAAGAAGCACTGAAAAATGGTCAAAACTCGGCTGACCGTGAAATGCGTAAAGCCGGTTATTACAAATAAGCTCTCTCCTCCTTGTACTAAGTGATCCGCTTAGTCACTAGCCCCTAACCTCATACGTTAGGGGCTTCTTCTAATAAAAGCAACCGCTTAGGAGCGTTAATCGTGTCCACAGTCAAGCAACCCAATAGACGCTGGTTGCCGCGTCTATTACTCACACCCGCAGTGAGTACTTTATTCCTGTGGATGATCGTGCCCTTAGTCATGACCATCTATTTTTCCTTTATTCGTTACAACCTCATGCAACCTGATGTATCAGGAGCAGCCGGTTGGTCAAACTATGAATTCTTTATCACCGACCCTGCTTTTAGTGCAGCGATTATTAATACCTTACTACTGTTGGGTAGCGTAGTACTCATTACTGTCGTGTTTGGTTTAGCGATTGCCTTACTCATTAATGACCCTTTCCCCGGGCAAGGACTAGTACGCATTCTATTAATCTCACCGTTTTTCGTGATGCCTACTGTCAATGCTCTCCTGTGGAAGCATATGATGATGAACCCCGTTTATGGTGTACTCGCCCAGATCTGGTCGTTTTTTGGTTTAACCCCCATTGATTGGCTCACTGATTATCCCTTGTTTTCCATCATTATTATGATTAGTTGGCAATGGTTGCCCTTTGCTTGTTTTATCTT
>JBDKGX010000074.1:0-11839 GCA_039797965.1 Pseudomonadota bacterium | reverse complement strand
TAATAAAAGTGAAAGTACTCTTTAATATCCTTGGTAGTATGCCCTTTAGCGGTTTCAGATACTTCTGGTGGAAAATAACCGTCATAACGATCGCCAAATCGATAATCTCTTTTGCTAGTGCTATTAAAAAACCCTAACCAATCCTGATAAATACGTGCTACTTCTTGAGTTTGGATAGGATGATTATTTAATACAGCAAACCCAAACTCACGTAATGACTTAACAAATTGTTCAGGCGCATTATCAGCATGATAATCGACGGTTACTAAATCCATAAAGTACTCCTAACGCTGCTCTTTTAAATAAGGCAGCCCTAATGCTTTGGGCGGTAGCGCTTTACCAATGAATCCCGCTAATAACACTACCGTAAGAATATAGGGTAAGGATTCAATTAATTGCACAGGTACTTGCCCTACTATAGGTAAACTGACCCCTTGCATACGAATCGCCAAAGCATCTAAAAAACCAAACAATAATGCCGCCCCCAAAATGGGCCAAGGTCGCCATTTTGCAAAAATTAAAGCCGCCAGCGCCATAAAACCCTGTCCGGCCGTCATGTCTCGAATAAATTGAGCATTTTGTGCAGTAGATAAATACGCACCTGCAATACCGCAAAGTACTCCCGCAATGATGACGGCTCGATAACGCAATAAGCTTACTGAAATCCCAGCAGTATCCACCGCTTTGGGATTCTCACCTACTGCACGAATTCGTAAACCAAAACGAGTTTTATAAAGTACCCACGCACAAAACGGTACAAGGACTAAGGCAATATAAACCAGAATATTGTGACCCGATAAAACATTAGCGTAGAAATCACCCAAAATAGGGACTGATCTCATCATATCAACGGCGGGTAGAGTGATATCGCTAAAACGCTGATCACCCACTAAAGGCGGTGTTGAACCCCCTTGGTGAAACCACGCCAAACCTAAAATCGTGGTCAAACCGGAGGCGAGTATATTAATAGCCACACCGCTAACCACCTGATTACCTTGGTAAGTAATACATGCCAAACCATGTATCAGTGCAAAGCTAATGGAGGCTAAAATAGCCGCACCTAAGCCTACCCATGCCGAACCACTCCAATAGGATACTGCCGCCGCTGCAAATGCGCCCATCAGCATTTTGCCTTCTAACCCTATGTCTACAATCCCAGAGCGCTCCGAAAATAAACCGGCTAAAGCTGCCAAGATCAAAGGAGTAGCCACCCGCAAGGTCGCATCGAGAGCTAGCATTATAAAAGTGAGTACTTCGTTCATACGCTCTCCTTTACCCAATGACCCAATAGACGCCGCACCAAAGGACGGTACATATATTCCATCGCACCACTGAATAAAATAATCAACCCCTGAATGACGACCACCATATCGCGGCTAACATTCATCTCAAATGCCAGCTCGGCTCCCCCTTGATACAACGCACCAAACAATAAAGCGGCAAGAATAATACCCACTGGATGATTGCGCCCCATCAACGAGACTGCAATACCTACAAACCCCGCACCCGCATTAAAGCCTAGTACTAAGCGATGTTGCACACCCATTAACTCATTAACACTCATCAGTCCTGCGAGCGCGCCACTGAGTAGCATCGCTATCATGATGACTTTTTTAGGATTAATGCCCGCATAGCGAGCAGCATCCGGGTTTGCCCCTACTGTGCGGATTTCATAGCCCCAGCGAGTTTTCCATAACAACACCCATACACCATAGCTACACAGTAACGCTAACAGTAGCGATATATTTAATGGTGATGAATCAAACGTTAGACCGAAAAAGCCCATAAACTCATCCCACTGCCAGAGCTTTACACTGTCAGGAAATGGGCTACTCGCTGGTGTCATTTGCCCTTGTACCGCTAATACGTTTACCAATAAGTACACCATCAAAGAGGCGGCAATAAAGTTAAACATAATAGTAGTAATCACAATGTGGCTATCACGATAAGCTTGCAAATAGGCGGGAATAGCTGCCCATAATGCGCCTAATAAAGCCCCCGCTAAAATGGCTATAGGAACAGCAATAATAGCGGGTAGATAAGCCCCTAAGCCTAAAGCCACTAACGTAACTCCAAGCCCCCCAATATAGGCTTGACCTTCGCCACCAATATTAAATAATCCGGCATGAAAAGCGACAGCAACAGCTAAACCTGTGAAGATAAAATTCGTGGTGTAATAGAGCGTATAACCCCACCCCTCTTGCGAACCAAAAGCCCCTTGAATCATGTACTTAGCAGCCTCAATCGGATCAACACCCGTAATGAGCAAAATCAAGGCTGTAAAGGCAAAGGCTGTTAGTAAATTTAAGACAGGTAAAATAAATAAGGATGACCAACGTTCAGCCGTACTTGCCTTCATACCGACTCTCCTGAAGCATTAGCCATTAACATACCCAGCAAGGTCTCATTTGCCTCTTCGCGCTTGATCTCTCCGGTAATCATGCCATCACACATCACGATAATGCGATCAGCTAAGCTCATAATCTCATCAAGCTCTACCGATACTAATAAAATCGCCTTTCCAGCTGCTCGCAATTGCATCATTTGCTGGTGGATAAATTCAATTGCACCAATATCGACCCCACGAGTCGGTTGACCTACTAGCAGTACTTCAGGCTCAGCATTAATTTCACGGGCAATCACAATTTTTTGCTGATTACCGCCTGAAAAAGCCGAGGATTTAAGAGCGGGATTACGGGGACGGATATCAAACTTATCCGCTTCAACGGAGTACTCTTGCAACATCATTTTACGATCTTGAAGCACGCCTTTATTATATTTAGGTTCACGTTGATAACCTAAAATAGCTGACTCATACGCCTCAAAAGGCAGTACTAAGCCCATGCGGTGGCGGTCTTCGGGGACATGAGCCACTCCCCAATCTCGAACTTGTGCTGCATCAATCGGGGTTTTGGGGGTAATAACATGCTCACCATAATGGATTTCGCCAGAGGTTGGACGAATAATACCTGCTAGTACTTGAAGCAACTCACTTTGCCCATTGCCCGATACCCCTGCAACACCTACTATCTCACCTGCTCGCAAATGAAAATTAACTTTTTTAACGCGTTCAATACCACTAGCATCACGCACTGTTAAATCTTTAACGCTTAGACGCTCAGCTCCAACCTGTGACTCCGTACGCTCTACATGGTGACGCACTTTACGCCCTACCATCAATTCAGCCAGTTCAGCAATAGTAGTTTCTGAGGTTTTACGGTGTGCTACCATTTTGCCTTGGCGCATGACAGACACCTCATCGGTAATCGCCATAATCTCCCGCAACTTATGAGTAATCAGTAATACGGTAACGCCTTGCGCTGTTAATTGCCGTAAAATCACAAATAGCTCATCCGCTTCTTGTGGAGTCAATACTCCGGTTGGCTCATCTAAAATTAAGATACGGGCATTACGATACAACGCTTTTAGAATTTCAATGCGCTGTTGTACACCCACGGATAACTCAGCAACAGGAATATCTAAGGGTACGGCTAAACCGTGGCGAGCGATGATTTGTTCTAAATGCTCACGAGCTTGCTGTTTAGGTTGTTTAAGTACTGCCCCTCCTTCTGCGCCTAACATAATATTTTCTAAGGCGGTAAAGGGTTCAACCAACATAAAATGCTGGTGCACCATCCCAATGCCCAGACTAATCGCATGCTGAGGATTACGCATCTGCACGGTATGGTTATCCACTCTAATGACACCTTTATCGGGCTGATAGAGACCGTAAATAATGCTCATTAGGGTCGATTTACCTGCACCATTTTCGCCAATGATGCCCTGTACAGAACCGCTCTTAACGGCAAGGCTAATATCCTGATTAGCCTTGACTGCACCAAACTGTTTGGAAACATCAATCAGCTCCAAAGCCAAGGGCGCTTCTGCTAATGCAGTATTCCCTAAGCCTTGGTCATGATGTGTTTGGTTTAATGTTGGAGTATTAGAATCAATAGTCACAGCTATTATTAGTCATATAGTCGTGGATTTTGATCTTTCCAGAAATAATGTCTGCTTCAATAGCCGTCATTTTCTCTTTAAAAGGCTCAACAATTTTCTCATTATTTTCATCGACTGACCAACCGACACCTTTCTCCGCCAGACCTAAACTCACCGTGCCCCCTTTCCAAGAGCCCTCCATTTTAGCCTTGAAAGTGTCGTAAGCGGCATTATCAACCCGCTTAACCATAGAAGTCAGCATAGTGCCTGGATGAAGATGATTTTGATTAGAATCTACCCCAATCGCATATTTGCCATTATCTTTAGCGGCTTGATACACACCAATACCTGTACCACCTGCAGCCGCAAAAACGACATCAGCCCCACGATCAAACTGCGATTTAGCCAGCTCACCCCCCTTAGTAGGGTTATTCCAAGCGGCACCTGTAGAGCCTGTCATGTTTTGGAAGACTTCAACATCTTTATTAACGTATTTCGCACCTTGCTCGTAGCCACAAGCAAATTTACGAATTAAAGCAATATCTTGCCCACCCACGAAGCCGATTTTTCCGCTTTTTGAGGCCATCGCCGCTAAAGCACCCACTAAGAAAGACCCTTGTTCTTCTTTAAAAGTTACTGAGCGCACATTAGGTTGATCTACCACGCTATCAATAATGGTGAAACTGGTATTTGGAAATTCTTTTGCTACGACACCAACCGCATTGGCTTGGCTAAAACCTACTGAAATAATAGGGTCAGAGCCACGCTTTGCCATTTTGCGAATGGCTTGTTCGATTTGTGAATCATTAGAGGGCTCAAATTCGTGTACTTCTACTTTATTTTCTTCAGTAAAACGTTTTGCCCCATTAGAGACCCCTTCATTAAAGGATTTATCAAATTTAGTGCCTAAATCATAAACAATCGCAGGCTTTATATCCGCGCTGTAAGCAAGGGTAGGTAATAATAATGTGGCGATATACAGTAAGCTTTTTTTCATGGTTGCTCCTTTAATAGGGGTTTATTAGCGAGAACACGCATGGGGTTCAACTATAATCGTTTTTAATAAAGAACGGTATCGTTTTCAAAGCGCTTATAATGGGACTTTAGTTCAAAACCGCATAAAAAATGGACTGACTGAATCAATTTTATCAAAATTACAGCACACTAGATCAGCATTAGCAATGCTGGCTGTTGAGTCAAGTTCGCTGCTACAGAGGCAACCTGTTTTTTCATAGACTGATTGTTTAGTTTGAAAGATAACTATTATTTAAAGTACTCCCCTTACTAGTGGGGAGTACTTTGGGCGATATAGTGCAAAACTATTAGTGAATTGTTGAATTAAAAAGAATGAGCTAAAGCAAAGGATACTAAAATTAAAACCCCTACTACCGTCACAATAACTGCTAATAAAATGTCCGGTAGCCAGTAAGAGCTTAAGCGTTTGCGTAGTGATTGGTAAGTACTTTTAATTAAACTACGCTGCTCAAAACCTTCATTACCCAATAACAATAACAAGGCAATCACAAACGGCAATAGGTAATAGAAAATTCGGAAAATCAATAAGGTGGCTGCTAATTCCGCTTTCGGTAATTCTGTCAACGTATTGAGCATTACCACTTCAAATACACCTAGCCCCCCTGGTACATGACTTAAAATGCCAATCACCATCGACATAACAAAAGCCGTCAAGGTTTCAAGATAACTCACACCACTGGGTAATAAAATATACAGCGCTAGCGCTACGGTTAGAATATCGAGTACTGAAGCCCCTGTTTGCATGAGTAGCATCTTAGAAGACGGCATATCCACTGCCCACTGCTTATAATGTAGACGTCGACCATTAGGCCCTGCCCATAAAGCCAGCCCAATAATACCTACTACCAAGGCTCCGCCAATAAACTGCACAATCCCCGCCGACAAATGCCAACCCAGCATCTGCCCCAGCATATGCGTCATCATTTCAGGGCGCAGCAAGAGTACTACCCCTGCCATAAAGCTAATGCCAAAGGTAAAAGTCACTGACACCAAAACCATGATGGCGGCAACTTGCATGGGCGTCAAACCCACAATGGAATATAAACGATAACGTACCGAACCTGCGGATACCACCGCTAATCCCACACTATGCCCCACCGCATAAGCCGTGAGTGAGGTAAAAACAACTCGTGAATAGGACACACTAAGCTTTAAATAGCGGATGGCTAGCCAGTCATAAAACGATAAAATCCAATAACCTATTCCCACCACTACTAAAGCCCCTAATAAATGTGAGATAGGAATAGCTTTAAGCGCGGTTTTGACTTCCTGAACATCCAAGTCATGTAACATATGGTACAAACTGGCAATCGCTAACATAAACACCCCAAGGGTGACTAACGCTAATAACCAGTGCCAATTGAATTTAATAGTTTTAAGATTCATGCAAATCCATGCTCTTTTAATAGGCTTATAAAGACACGCTTAATACACCGAGGTCGTCGAATGAATACAGCTTTGAATCGCTGCCAAGATCGTATCCAACTCTAACTCACCATCACCCGCAACAATCACATCCGCCTGTAATCGATAAGGCTCCACATAACACTCGTGCATCGGTCTAACCGTAGCAAAGTACTGCTCTAAAATATCATCCATAGTACGACCGCGCTCACGAGTATCACGTTGCAGCCGTCTAGCTAAACGAATATCGGCTGGAGTATCCACATAGACTGACAAATCTAAATGAGCCATAACGGCAGGCAAAGCAAACAGCAAAATCCCATCTAAAATAATAATCGGTGTGGGGTTAATAGGCTGAGTATAATCACTTCGATCATGACAGGTAAAATCATAGTGCGGCAAATGAATCGTCTTACCTTGGCGTAAATCCTGTAAGTGGGCTTGTAATAATGCACTATCAATGGTGTCAGGATGATCGTAATTCCCTCGAATGGTAGAAGGAATATCACTTTTACAACGGTAATAAGCGTCTAAACTAATTAAGGTAGCTGGAATGAGCGAATTCGTTACCACAGCATGAGCTAAAGTACTTTTGCCGCTTCCACTACCGCCACAAATACCAATAAAACGAGGAGGTTGAATCATCACACTGGAAAAGCCCCAATATCAAGACAGCGCACTATAACAAAGCTCTATTAGAACAGCACCTCAACCTTGCTCAGCAAGGATAAATATTCGTATAGTCCCCATCATTTATTGAGCAGTAATTATTAACTAGCTTAAGTTTCAACCTAAAACGAGGTGTATTAATGAGCATTGGTATTGTTTGGTTTAGAGCAGACTTACGTTTAAGTGATAATCCAGCCCTCTATGCAGCTAGCCAAAGCTGCGACACGATTATTCCTGTGTTTATTGATGACACCCACTCTAATACGTTGAATCCCTTAGGTGCTGCGAGTCGAGCATGGTTACACCATAGCCTACAACAACTGCAACACAGTCTAGCTCAACACGGCAGTACGCTTATTTTACGTCAAGGCTCTGCATTGGAAACTTTGTCAGATATTATTAAAAGCTCAGGAGCAACACAGGTCTTTTGGAATCGTCTTTATGACCCTATTAGTACTCAGCGGGATACTCAAATCAAACAAACCTTAAGTACTTTAGTATCCGTACAGAGTTTCAATAGTAGTTTATTATTCGAGCCTTGGCAGATTCTCAAAGCGGATAAAAGCCCCTATAAAGTATTTACCGCCTATTGGAAACAAGTACTTCAACAAGGTATTAATCACCCCCTTACTCCTAATCCTTTGCATATCAACCCTCCTCCAGTACTCCCCCATTCTCTCAAGCTTAATAATTTACAACTGTTGCCCTCGAAACCGCGTTGGGATGAGGCGATGATGCAACACTGGCAAGTGGGTGAAGCGGCTGCACATCAACAACTAGAGTACTTTTTGACACACGGAGTGGCTCATTACTCTATTAATCGGGATCGTCCTGACTTAATAGGCACCTCTAAGCTGTCACCTCACTTACACTTTGGTGAACTCAGTCCCAGACAAATAATTCATGCCACCACTCATTACAAAAGTACTCATCCTGAATGGAGTGCTGACCTATTAAAATTTGAAAGTGAAGTAGGTTGGCGAGAGTTTGGCTATTATTTGCTTTACCATTTTCCTCAAACCACGACTGAGCCACTGGATCAGCGTTTTAAGCAGTTTCCTTGGCGCTCGCCTTCTGAGTACGCAGCCGACCTGAAGCGTTGGCAACAAGGTACTACAGGGTTTCCTATCGTCGATGCAGGGATGCGGCAATTGTGGCAAACGGGCTGGATGCATAATCGAGTACGGATGATTGTCGCCTCGTTTTTGACTAAGAATTTGCTCATTCCGTGGCAAGCAGGTGAGGCATGGTTTCGAGATACTTTAGTGGATGCAGACTTAGCTAGTAATGTGTTGGGTTGGCAATGGACAGCGGGCTGTGGTGCGGATGCTGCGCCTTATTTTCGGATTTTTAATCCGATTACTCAAGGCGAGAAGTTTGATCCTGACGGCGCTTATGTCAAAACCTATGTACCTGAACTAAAAGGACGTAACGCTAAAGTAATTCACGCACCGCGTCAGTTAGGAGAACACTATGCTTATCCTTTACCCATAGTCGATTTAGCAGCGAGTCGAGCTAGAGCATTGGCAGCTTTTGATGCGATTAAGATTAAATAGCTTGTATTCTCAACGCCTCAATCTGCTCCCCATCGGTCACGAGTACCCATGCGGCGAGGCTTTTGAGCTTAGCGATTTCGGGTAATTGCAAATAACCTTGTACTTGAGCAATGCCTTCTTGTTTTTTCGCTGCCCAGCCTGCCTCTTTATCACTTTTCTTGCTGTATTTCAGCTCGATTAAATGCTGATACGGGACAGCAATAGGATTACGCTCTAGTAATAATATATCAGGGTATTTGCGATTGAGTTCGCGCTCACTTTGAATGAAATAGATTTGAGTTTGATAGAGGAGTGTGAGTAATAATACCTTCACATGCTTTTCGTCCATCCCCATCGCGTCCCGATTAGAAAGGAGTTGTAACGCTCTGACCATTTCTGACAACAGCGGTTGAAAATCGGCATTCAGCGCTAATTGCTCTACCGCGAGACGTAAATGATGGTTAGGAATACTCATTTGATTACGCCGCTCTAATTCGACTTTGAAATAATGAAAGTAAAACTCTTGTATGGCGTAATTAGGGATAACAAATATTTCTCCTGCCAAGGTTTTGCGGCGGAGGGTAATAAAGCCCATATAGGCTAATAGGCTAATAAAGTCGTCACGGTCAAAACCCTTATCAAATTCAAATTTGCGCCGTTGCTGAGCTTGAACTTCGCCTGTAGTGATTAATTCATCGAGTACTTCAAAATTGGTGTCACGATTGCCAATGCTGAACATTTTCATGATTTTGCCGTAATCCGAGGCAATGTTTTCATCCATCATCGGCTCAGGATATTCACAGCGCTCATAATCGAAGTTTTTGACAAAGTACAAGAGCATATTAGCGTTATAAACCGACTCTGTGGCTTTGAGATTAAAGCGATAGCCGTTGTACCAGCGCCGAGTATCAAACAGAACATCGTCCATCGCTAAGGAACATTGATCTACCAAAGGCTGTAATAATGTCATTACCTCACTTTCGGTAAAGCCAATCGCTTCGTTAAATTTTTCGTGTAATGATAAATTCTGTCCGATATTAAACCCACTGGTCATGCTATCAAGCATAATCGGAGTCACACCCGTGACAAAGAGTCGGTCTAAAGTGCCGCGCTGAGTAGCGGTTTTGAGAACTTCATAAAAACTACGCACAAAGCCACCCTTACCCATAATGCGCTGAAACAGTTTCAGGTCATCGGCTAAAATACTATTGGCAAAATGGTCGTATTCGTCGATTAGGAGTAGAAATTTATTATTCCCTAATAACTCAATGAATTGTTGCATTTTGTCAGCGGGTGAGTTTTTATCTTTGAGGGCTAGTTGATAACTGTCTGGATAATCGTAGCGACGCAAAAAGGTTTGTAGGTGCATTTCAACTTTACTGCTAAAACGCTGAAAAATCGCATCATGTCCGCCATCCGTATCAATCCCGCTGAAATCCATAAACAGTACTTGATAAGTATTGCGCAGTGTTGTGGGATTTTGACCGATAGCTAAGTGACCGAATAAGGTCGTGAACTCGTTTTGATAGGCTACGTCGTAATAGTACTCTAGCATCGACAAAAAGAGGCTTTTGCCAAAACGGCGTGGACGCAGTAGAAACAGATACTTACCTGCCTCTTCTAACTGAGAAATATAGTGAGTCTTATCTATATAAACATAGCCATCGGTGATAATGGTCTTAAAGTTACTTTCGCCGTAGGGGATTTTAGCGTTCATGGTGTTGGCTCAATTATCGGATGAGTATATTAATAGCGCTCGCTGTCGCATCGGCTTGTATTTGAATATAGGCTAGATGTTCGTCTTGGATGTATTTAATCAGGGCATTAATGTCTTCACCAAACTCAGCACTCATGTTTTCAATCATGGGGAGTAAATCGCTCATATAGCCTGTACTACGCAGATCAGCTACCATGTTTTCATAGCGGTTTTTGGCAAACAGTAATTCACTATTGAGGTTATTGAGGCAGTCTTTCGTGGTGATGCACCAGCCGAGTTGGTTGGCTAAACTGTTAGCGTTCATGGGTTCATCCTTGCAATTTGCGCAAGTTGTTCGAGGACCTCTTTTTGAGTGGCAATTTTTCGGTCATGCTCGTCAATCAACGCGTTAAGTTGCTCCAGCTTATTGCTGAACAATTGATATTTATTTTGTAGTGGGCGAGTAATATTACCCATGAAACCTTCATTTTCCATTGCTAGTAATTGTCTAGCATACTGCTCTTTAGGGGTTATGATGTAGTACTTCAGTGCTATTAGATTAGTACGGAAATCCTCTAAAGCATGTAGATGGTTTTCGTAATTATCAGCGGACACGATTTACCTCCTAATGGATTTGTGAAAATTATGATACTAAAGCTTAAGTAAGCTAATAGTTCTCACCTACTAAACCATTTTTTAAAAAATGACTTATCTTCAGTTTCTAACTGCTCTTGCTCTTCTATTGTTATAAATTTATTCATAAATATAAAACCCCCGCGTTCTGAATAATTTTTCTTCAGTTGATTATAAGAAGCATTACAATATTTTAAAAGTTTAAGCTTACCTATTTCTGGTGGTAATTCTTTTAATCTATTATAACTGAGATCAATATACTCTAAACAACTGAGATTACCTATTTCTGGTGGCAGCTTTATTATACGATTTTTCTCAAGATTTAGTTGCCTCAAACGCACTAAATTACCTATTGTTGGTGGTAACAATCTTATTTTATTTCCTTGAAAAAAAGCAAGGTCTAAAAATATTAATTTACCTATTTTAGGTGAAACCTCTTCTATTTTATTAAAAGCAACATTAATGGTTTTTAAATTAATAAGATCGCCTATTTCGGGCGTAAGACTTTTTAATTTATTATGAAAAAGACCAATATCCTGCAAATTAACCAACTTACCTATTTCAGGTTGCAACTTTTCAAGTTGATTATAACCAATAGACAGAGTTTGCAAACTTTTCAAACTACCTATTTCAGGTGGCAGACTCGTTAAATTATTATTGTCAAGATTAAAATACTCTAATTTAGTTAATCTACCTATTTCAGGTGATACTCTTGTTAATTGATTATTGCTAAAATCAAGACTCCTCAAACTAATTAGACTACCTATTTCAGGTTGAATTATTTTTACTTTATTGCTGCCGATAATAAGTTTTTTTAAATTTATTAACTTGCCAATTTCTGGTGGTAGAGTTGTCAATTTATTACCGACTAAAAGAAGCTCTTCAAGGTTAGTAAGCTTACTTATTTCTATTGGTAGGCTTACCAAAT
>JBDKGX010000073.1:0-11936 GCA_039797965.1 Pseudomonadota bacterium | reverse complement strand
CTCACCTCTAACTAGTATGTTTTTTCATGGCGAAAATGCGACCGAACATGTGGGAGATTATCGTCCTGAAGTACATGATTCCGATGGCTTATTAGTAGAGACCCAAGAGGGGTTTGAGTGGCATCCTTTAGCACAACCAGCGTCTTTTATGGCGCATGAGTTGTCAATACCTACTCTCAAAGGGTTTGGTCTATTACAGCGGGATCGTAATTTCGATCATTACCAAGATCTAGAGGCGCAATACCATTTACGTACTAGTGTATGGGTAACACCTTTAAATGATTGGGGAGCAGGTGCTTTGCGCTTGATCCATTTTCCTACCAATTCAGATGTACTTGATAATGTGGTGACTTATTGGCAACCTGAGCGTTTGACTCCCCAACAAGTTTGGCGTTATCGGCTAACATGGCTTAAGCAAGACCCTAAACACCACCTATTAGGAAAGGTAAACGCTACACGAATTGCCAATAAAAATGTTGATAGTTTACCTAATCAGGATGGTTTACTACGTTTTTTCATCGATTTTAAAGATATTCCTACAACAACTGAACCAATTGAGGCTGAAGTAGGTCAATCAGGCAACTTGAATATTCAAGTGAGCCATATACAGGTTAATCCTCATTTACCGCAAGGATGGCGTGTAGTGCTAGCTGCTAGACCAGAAGCCGGTCAGTGTGATCAGCCTTCGGTGTTGCTAGCACGTTTAAAAGCAGGCAAGAAGCCCGTGAGCGAAACATGGGTCTATCCACTCTCAAAAGATCTATGTCAGCGTAATTAGCGATTATAATTTAAGCAAAGCAGATACGAGGAAGGAATATAATTATGTCATTAGTACCCTCTGGGTTATGGGAAGTTGCTCGGCAACGTGCCGCTTTATATTGTCAATTTCATCATATTAATGAGTACGATAAACAACAGCTTATTGATAAGGCTTGCACCAAATTAGCAGCGATGTATGGTACTAGTCTTAGTGAGTTGGAGTTGATTCAATATTTGATTCAAGAAGTGCAAATACAATTGCAACACAAAGCAGCTATTCATCATCCCAGCCAGCCACAACCAGGCTATCGACGTGCACAAACAGGTCCTACTTTAAAACGTAGTAGCATTCGTGCTGCGGTGTTAGAGCGTATTTAATTTATGCGTACCCCTCTCACATTAACTAAGTACTCAAAACATGAGTTAGGGTATGTTTTCATGATTAGTCATAGGTAGGCTGCGCAATGCTGCAAACCCCTTCAATGGTTAACTGGCGCCATACAGCTAGACAAAGGCGTACATTAGTATTTGGTATTATTGCTGTAATACTTTTATGGTCAGTGGCATGGCTAGGTGCTAGCTTGCCCGCTATATTGCCGTGGTGGTGGCAAGCTCTGATTTTAGTGCCCTTTGCCATTTTATTATTTTGGCTGGCTTTGGGGTTTGTGACCGCTGTGACCGGATTGTGGGTCTTAATGCGTCGAGGGCGGTTTAGAGTGTTGTCAGCTGCTAATGAGCCCGTTCCTCCCTTGCCGCAGCATTCTACTACTGCCATTTTATTGCCCATTTACAATGAAGATGTGGCTTATGTATTTGCGGGCATTAAAAGTATGTACCAATCCCTGCAAGCAGGGGGATGGTTAGAGCATTTTGAGTTTTATGTGTTATCGGATTCAGACAAAAGTCGTCAATGGCTGCGCGAAGGAGCAGCTTGGCAAGATTTATGTGATGAATTAGAGGCTCATGGACGTATCCATTACCGTCATCGTCGTCATCGTATTAAAAAGAAAAGCGGCAATATTATGGATTTCTGCCGTCGGTGGGGAAATCGTCATGAGTACATGATCGTACTAGATGCGGATAGCCTAGTGACGGGTGAAACCTTTGCTCGCTTAGTGGCAGCGATGGAGCACCATCCTAAGATTGGGTTGATTCAAACGCCACTGTATGCCACAGGTTTACATACTTTATTTGCGCGTAGCCAGCAGTTTGTTAATCGCTTATATGGCCCCGTTTTTTTCGCAGGCTTACATTATTGGTGGATGGGGGAGAGTCAGTACTGGGGACATAATGTCATCATTCGTACCCAAGCCTTTATGCAGCATTGTGATTTGCCGCGCTTAGAGGCTTCTGGTGCACTCGGGGGCGATATCCTAAGCCACGACTTTGTAGAGGCTGCGTTACTCAATCGTGCAGGTTGGGAAACGTGGTTGGCATTTGATTTGGATGGCAGTTTTGAGCGTCCACCGCCCACGATTACGGATGGTTTAAAGCGTGATCGACGTTGGTGTTTGGGTAATTTGCAACATTGGCAAATTATTTGGTCACGTGATATTCCGCATATGCAACGCTTTTTAATGTTAGGCGGCATTATGTCCTATGTGGGGTCATTGATTTGGTTGTTTTGGTTAATAGTACTGACGGTTACAGCGTTGACTTACCCTGATGAAAATATTATTGAGGAGTCTATTTTTAGTCACTCGATTTTATGGATTACGGTAGTACTGTTATTTCTTTATAAAATGTTTGGCGTTATTCATACAGTGAAGCGTGGCTGTGTAGAATTGTTTGGTGGCTTTGCTAATTTATGGATGGGTATTGTTACTGAAACGCTGATGTCTATTTTAATTGCACCGATTCGGATGATGTACTACAGCCGTTTTGTGATCGAAATTCTCATGGGCAAACGAGCGAATTGGGGTACCCAACAACGAGAAGGCTATCGCATGAGCTGGGCAAGTGCTTTGCGTGAATATGCGTGGATTATGATTCCGGGAGTCCTGTGGGCATTGACATTAATAGTAGTCAATCCGGTGGCTTTTGCGTGGACTTCTCCGGTATTACTGGGTTTGATTTTGTCAGCTCCAGTAGCGGTATTAACCAGCTTTGAATTAAAGCCTAAAACAGGTTTATTTATTACGCCGGATTTGATTCAGCCGATGGATGTGTTGCAAACTTTTCCTGCCAATCATTTAGATTTGAGTGAGCGTAGCTATGTGACGACTCATGACCCTTTTACTCGTGTTGTGGTTGACCCTTTAGCGCAACAGCAACATTTGGCTTATGTGCCACGTCGGCAAGTACCTGCTAAAACTCGCCAACAACGGGATGAGTTATTAAATCGGGCGCTACGAATGGGACCTGTGAGTTTAAGTGAGGCTGAGCGTCAAATCTTTTTAGAAGACTCCGCTTTGTTGTCTCGTTTGCATGCTGCGGTTTGGCAATTACCTGAAAAGCAATTTCAACAGCAGTGGTTGAGCCATTTGTAATACTAATTGGGCATAGGGTAGCTAGGATTTAGCTACCTGCGGATGGCTGTTAATAAGGTCTACAGTTCGGGGTATAAAGGTAGGTTAGCCCGATGAGTTTGCAATTCAATGTACAGCGTTATCAATTAGAGTATGTGGCACAAGCTAGTGGGCAATTCCCCCTCTATACTGGGTCTATGTGGAGAGGAGCCTTTGGGCATGCTTTAAAACGTACTGCCTGCATTACACGGTTGCCTAGCTGTAGTACTTGTTTGTTACAACATCAGTGTATTTATAGTCAAATTTTTGAAACTCCCGCAGGGCGCGAGCCACTATTAAGCAAAATTAATCATGCTCCTCATCCTTATATTATTGAACCACTGAGTACTTCAGGTCAGCGTTTTGAGGTGGGAGATAGTTTGACTGTGGGTTTGACTCTGATAGGTCAGGCTAACGAATCGTTGCCGTATTTGATTCATGCTTTTACGCAGTTGGGAGCGCTGGGTTTGGGTAAAGCTCAGGCAAGGGTACAATTACAAGCTGTGTATCAGGAGCAAACGTTGGGGCAAACCGACTGGCAGTTGATCTATCAACCTTCTCAATGTTTATCCGTGTTAAAGCGTACGATCAGTATGGTGCCTCCTATCCCTCAACAGGTAAAGCTTACTTGGCTGACCCCTTTTCGAGCGAAGTACCAAGAGCAATTAGTCATACCTAGTCGTTTTCAGCCCACAGTAATGTTGATGGGGTTGATGCGGCGTTTGTCGTTATTAGCGGCATATTGGGATCAGCCTATGACTTATGACTGCTATCGAGAGTCAATTAGCGAGTTTTGCAGCGGCTTCTGAGGCGATAGTGATGACTGAGGGTGCGTTGTACTGGCAGGAGTGGACACGGTTTTCTAACCGCCAACAACGTCCCGTGCAGATGGATGGGCTGATGGGGAGTGTTGTGTTGTCGGGTGCGGGGTTGGCGGAATGTTGGGAGTGGTTGTGGTGGGGACAGTGGCTACATGTAGGTAAGGGAACGGTGATGGGGTTGGGGCAGTATCGGTTGGAAGTGTGCTGAGTCAGTGCTTAACTTAAGGCAGATAAGCGGTTATACTGGCAGGGTCTCCAGTCTTTCAATGATGATTTTTTGAACTACTTTGGTAGTTTAATGGTGAGTCAAAGTGCTAACTCAAAAGTACCTATTTGATGTCAAAAATCAAGCAACGCAACTCGTTGAAAATAAAAGTTTTATGACGAATGGCGGGGTTTGAATGACTACCCTGTTTAAAAGGGATTAAGACATGAGTGGACAGCTCAGTCCTTCCGAACAAATGGTTTGAATGACTGCCCTGTTTAAAAGGGATTAAGACTAATAGTAATTCGTTCATATCCATTTTATAATCGGTTTGAATGACTGCCCTGTTTAAAAGGGATTAAGACGGTAAACTCCTGCTGCCACAGTCGAAAGAATTAGGTTTGAATGACTGCCCTGTTTAAAAGGGATTAAGACCTATATCAGTGGCTATTAAAACACTTTTTATTGTTTGAATGACTGCCCTGTTTAAAAGGGATTAAGACATGATTTTTACCTCCATCCTTAAATCTGTAGACGGGTTTGAATGACTGCCCTGTTTAAAAGGGATTAAGACGATTATATAGACTGCATTCCAAAATGGTAAATGTTTGAATGACTGCCCTGTTTAAAAGGGATTAAGACATTGCAAACAATGAATGTTTGTATAAAGATGTTCCGTTTGAATGACTGCCCTGTTTAAAAGGGATTAAGACACATCTGTGATCTGGTTGTTAGACAGGTACAGTGTTTGAATGACTGCCCTGTTTAAAAGGGATTAAGACAAGGCTTAATAGTTTTGCTAACATTAAATAAATCGTTTGAATGACTGCCCTGTTTAAAAGGGATTAAGACAAATTTTCAATATCCCCAGAGCCTTCTATGCAAGCGTTTGAATGACTGCCCTGTTTAAAAGGGATTAAGACGATGACTCCAATTGCCTACGTTGCCTTGTGATAGTTTGAATGACTGCCCTGTTTAAAAGGGATTAAGACGGGTGCAATCAAGAAAGTAGTGTTATTTCTTTTTGTTTGAATGACTGCCCTGTTTAAAAGGGATTAAGACGCTCCCACCTAGGAGCCACTTATTATACTTTTCCCGTTTGAATGACTGCCCTGTTTAAAAGGGATTAAGACCGTTATCTCTACGCATTAGCAGTAAGTCATAGGTTTGAATGACTGCCCTGTTTAAAAGGGATTAAGACTAAGTCATAGTAGTCATTTTCAGTTTCAAACGTGTTTGAATGACTGCCCTGTTTAAAAGGGATTAAGACCGTTGTGCCGTGAGACCTCAGTGAATGAAGAGGGGTTTGAATGACTGCCCTGTTTAAAAGGGATTAAGACTATTTCCATCTATCGAAGTTTCAAAAGTCGCACGTTTGAATGACTGCCCTGTTTAAAAGGGATTAAGACACAATAAAACTTAGTTGCGCAGGAGAAACCACAGGTTTGAATGACTGCCCTGTTTAAAAGGGATTAAGACTTAAAAAGAATTAAGCTTTTAACATCCTGTTTGAATAATCTTGGCTATACTCAGCAAAGCTTATGTGCCACACTTTCCTGATAATAATCATAGGTGAATAGGCTATGTCAGCGCCCAACCCACTCATTACTCAACACAATATCGTGCGTGAATTACGTACTCTACCACCTCATCAACTTCAGGAAGTATTGGATTTTGTTAGGTTTATACGAAAAAAGCCTACAGTAATAGGTAACACTACTCCCAAAGCCCCACCCAAACCCAAGTACTTATTAGAGTTCGCAGGTCATCTAAAAGACTCTCCTAATTTCAATCAAGACCCACTGGTTATCCAACAGGAGCTACGCAGTGAGTGGTCTTAAGTACTTAATGGACAACAATATTATTATTGGGCTAGTGAACTACCCCCACTAAACGCTATCGCGTTCTAGTGGTGGCTTCGACTGACCCGAACTGAGAATATCAGCTCCTTTCGCCTCTCCACGAGCTTTGACCCGTTTAGAAGAGGGGGAACGCTTTACAGTCACGGCAGAACCTGCCGCCTCAAATGCTTGTTGTAATCCAAAACGCTTGATATTGTGCGAAGCGTGCAAATCACGGTCTTCAGTGTGATTGCAGTTTGGACACACAAACACACGGTCAGATAATTTCAATCCTGTGTGTTTGATATGGCACTTGCGACATTCTTTGCTACTTGGTGAAAATGGCGAAATCCGAATCAGATTTTTACCTTGTTCTACGAGCTTATAAGTCAATGCCGTTGTCCACATTCCCCAGCCACAGTTAGCAATGTGTCTAGCTAATTTTGGATTACGAATCATGTTGCCAATCTGCAAATCTTCAATACACACCGTAGTCGCGTGGTTTTTGACAGCTACGTTGTAGGAGGATTTGTGGATAAAATCATGGCGGGCGTTGGCTACTTTTTCATGTAGTTTTGCGATGCCCCTTTTTTGCTTACTGCGATTTTTCGAGCCTTTTTTCATGCGAGAAAAAACCCGTTGTGCTTGTTTCAAACTGACCAATTGTCGGTCTAACAGGCGTGGATTTGGAATTTCGCTACCATCAGAACAAACAGCAAATGTTTTAATGCCAACATCAATGCCGATGGTTTTGTCTTCTTCGATGATGCAAGGCATCACCTCATTGACCTGTTGTTCAATCAAAATCGAAATCGAATACTTGCCACTGGGTGCGCGTTTGATGGTGCAAGTTTTGATTTTCCCTTCGGGTAAATCACGGTGCATCACGCAATCAACCCAACCGATTTTAGGTAATTTGATTTTGTTTTTTGTCGCTTCAACGTGTTGCGGTGCTTGAAATGATTGCCATGCGGCATATTTCTTTTTACGGTTTGGATAACCTGCACCGTTGAAGAATCTTTTGAATGCCGTTTCAACATCCATCAATGCCGCGAGTAAGGCTTGTGAATTGATGTCACTGAGCCACTGATATTTTGATAATTTTTTCTTTTTCACTAATTGGTCTTGCAACCGACGACTAGACAAACCTTTGCCAAAACGACGGTAATAACGTCCTTTTAGCGTAATTGCCCAATTTTTCACAAACCGAACGTGTCCAAAGTGCTGGTCAAATTGGGTAATTTGCTCCGCTCTTGGTTTCAATCTGAATTGGTAGGCTTTTAGTCTAATCATGCTAGAATTCTAACTTATTTTTACTTGGTGTCAATATGGCAGAAGAAACTAAAATATCATTAAAAACAAATAGAAGAAGTCATTATAATGCCGTTTATAATCTAAAATATCACTTAGTGTTAGTGACTAAATACCGTCGAAAATGTATCACCAAAGAAATTTTGGATAGACTGCATGAAATCTTCAAAGAGCAATGCGAAAACGGGTCTGTAACATTAGTTGAATTCAACGGTGAAGAAGACCATGTACATTTGCTGATCGACGCGCATCCATCTATGGATTTGAGCAAATTTATCAATTCCATCAAAACGGTTTCTTCTCGCTTAGTTCGCAAAGAATTCAAAACACATATCGACAAGTTCTATTGGAAGCCGTTTTTTTGGACACGCGCTTATTGCTTACTGACAACGGGTGGGTCACCTTTGGATGTCATCAAACAGTACATCCAAAATCAGGACTCACCCCCTTAGAGAACAAAATTAACTATCCGAGATGCTATCCATCCCCACCCAAGCCTAGCGGCTCTGGATGGGGAATTCCGCACTAGAGATTAAAACACTCACCAGCCGTGATGACATACTTAAGCACACTGAATCCTCGTTTGGACGAGTGTGCTTATAGTGCAATTACGAGAATGGAGTTACTGGGTTTCCCCTCTATTACTTCGACAGAGGAACAAGCTATTCGTGAGCTATTAGATGAAATGCATTATATTGCTTTGGATAGAGCTATTGAGGATTTAGCCATACAATTAAGACGGTCTACCACTTTAAAATTACCTGATGCAACTATTGCCGCCACAGCATTATTACATAAGCTAACTTTATTGACATTAGATGAAAAATTGCAAAAAGTGTCATGAGTTTTTTTAAGGGCAGCCCTGATTAAAAGGAGTTTTTATCAAATTACTGTTTTTAACCAAGGTTGATTACAATTAGGTAATATTAATTTAACTAGTACTTTGCCTATGTCGCCTGACTACCCACGCCGCATCCTGCTATTCGTAGCCGCCTACTCCCCCCAAATCATTACCGAAACCCTCTACGCCCTTACTTGCCAAACTAACGAGCCTTGGCTTCCCACCGAAATCCATGTGATCACCACCCTCAAAGGGGCTGCGGTCATTCAACAGCAACTCATGAGTACTCCCCATAATTGGCTCAGCCGTTTTTGCCAAGACTACCAACTTCCCACCCTCACACTACAACCTGAACATCTCCACCTTATTACCGATACCCAAGGACAAGCGCTAGATGATATTCGTACCAGCGAAGATAATGCCTATGCGGCTGATTTTATTATGCATTGTGTACGTGATTTGACAGCAGATGAGAGCAGTAGTTTGCACGCTTCCTTATCGGGTGGACGGCGTACTATGACCTACTATATGGGTTACGCCTTGTCGTTATTTGGTCGTCCGCAAGATCGGTTGACGCATGTACTGGTAGAAGATGAGTACATTTGTCATCAAGGTTTTTATTACCCCCCGCCTTACTCGCAAAGTCTAACGAAAGCTAGTGGAGAAGTAGTGGATGCTACAAAGATTCAAATCACCTTGGCAGATATACCTTTTTTGCGCTTGCGCGGCGAGCTACCTAGTGAAGTGATGCAAAGCCAAAAAAGCTTTATGGATATTATTAGAGCGACCCAAGTACGTTTTGATCCGCCGAAAGTTGAAGTCTGTTTACGACGTGCTCAGATTTATTGTGGGGGAGTACTCATCGAGTTTACACCTGTGCAAGCTGCTTTTTATACTTGGATGCTACAACGGCGCAAGAATGATCAAACCCCGATTCATTGGTCAACGTCTGAAGTACCTGATTTGGCTACGCAGTTTTTAAAGGTCTATGAGCTGCTATTTGAGCACAATAATTATTATGAAACGGTAGCCAAAGCCTTAAAAGATGGCATTACTAAAAGCTGGTTTGAAGAGCGCAAATCGAATACTAATAAAGCCATTATTACTGCTTTAGGAAAAACCAAAGCCCAACCTTATTTAATTCAAGCCCAAGGCAAGCGCCCAAAAACATGTTTTGGGATTGTTTTACTAATAGAAGCCATTGAGTTGGGTGCGTGATTAGGGAAGGGTAAGGAAGATGACAAGCTTGTTTTAGCTGACAAGCAGTATAGGTTTAGACATAATCAACTTCACTATCCCCCACCCCAACAACAGGGCTGTACTGTTATGAGTGTATTGGCGTCTATTAAAATTAGAGAAAGCTTAAAAGTACCCACCATTATTGAAGCAACCTATCGCATTGTTACCCCCATGTTTATCGGCGATGCGCAACAAGAAGCCACTACTATTTCTCCTCAATCGGTAAAAGGTGCTCTACGTTTTTGGTGGCGGGCGCTGATGTGGGGTGAGATTCGCGCCGAAAAAAAATTTAACACCGATGAATTAGCTCTCAAAGAATTACATAAGCAAGAGGCTGAATTATTTGGTTCAGCCAAAGATGAAACAACCAAGACAGGTGGACACGGAAAGTTTAGCTTAAAAGTTAGTACGGCTGAGTATGATTCAGTAAAAAAAGATAATGCCCATGCTAACTTCAGAAACTATACAGCAGCACGTTATTTTGGTTATGGACTAATGGAAGCTTTTGGTCAGAATGCAGGAGTTCTCAGCCGTTCTTGTATTCAGCATAACCAAACGTTTTCTGTAACGCTAATATTTAAAGAGCAAGCCGAAAAGTCTATTTTGGATGCTCTGACTGTTATGGGGTTACTAGGTGGTTTAGGTAGTCGTGTCCGTCGAGGGATAGGTTCTATTCAAATAGAAACTTTAACGTCAACTTATAATGCAACTAAGGAAACAAAGTTTATCCCCCCAAAAACATTGGATGAGTATAAAACAGCTATTACAAAATATATTACTCAGCCTAATGTATCCATGCCATTTAGTACCTTCACTAATAAAACTCGTATTGATTGCCTAGTTACAAAAACAACACCTTTTGATGTTCTTAATGACTTAGCTAAAGGCATGATGATGTACCGGAGTTGGGGCAAAGATGGTCTCGTTTTAGGACAAGATCGAGAAGGTAATTTTAAAACTGACCATGATTGGAAGTACGGCAAGCATGTTAAAGATTTTCATCCTCGTCGGGTCATATTCGGTTTACCACATAATTATGGAAAAGGCGCTGCTTTAGCAGTAATGCCGGAATTACAAAATAAACCTTATCCAGATGGATACTTTAAACATGATCGCAGGGCTAGTCCTTTATGGTTACATATTCATCAGATTGGGAGTCAATTTATAGGAGTCGCTACTTTATTTCCTGCCGATTTTCTACCTAAAGGCGAAAAAATTAATGCAGGTGGAAAAAATGTTCCTACTAAAGTCGAGTGGTCAGTTTTGACTAATTTTTTAGATGGCAAAACTAAGCAGGGATCACTTCGTTTTCCTGACAAAAAAGCAATTTTGAAAGGAGAAAACTTATAATGACTGATCAAGCAAAACCTCAATACTTTCATTTCACGTTAGGCCCTGTACAAGGGTTTGTCGCTCAAGCGCGTCGTACTCGTGATTTTTGGGCAGGGTCATTTATTTTGTCATGGCTTGCAGCTGTGGCGATGAAAGCCACTACTGCTCAAGGTGCAATCATCAAGTTTCCCGCAGTTGATGACAACTTTATGTATTGGCTTACTGATGATGAAGATAAAGATATCAAGAAAAAACCCATACAAGGTTGTGTTCCCCACCAGTTTAAAGCTGAAGTACCAACTGACATAGATTTTAAGCCTGATGATGTAATTCAGGCCGTGCTAATAGCATGGAAGGCTTTAGCTGATAAGGTATGGCAAAATGATTTAAGCAGCATCGCTAAACAAGAAAATCAAGCTATTTGGGATCGGCAAATTTCAGCTTTTTGGGACATGGTTTGGGTGCTAGAACCTAATAATGATAGTACAGCGATAAGTACTCGCAAGAATTGGCGTACTTATGCCGCGACCAATGAGGGCGGCGTGAAATGTACTATGATGGAGGGTTGGCAGGAGTTATCGGGCGTGCCCACACCGAATCGCAAAGATTTGAACGATTTTTGGGACAAGGTTATCGAAAACGGCAAATTAGGCATGAAAAATGACCTAGCCAAGAATGAAACACTATGTGCTATTGCTTTCGTAAAGCGTCGTTTTAGTCGCTATTTTGGAGATATTAACTGCCCTATGCCGCAGGGGTGGAAATTAAAAGGTTGGAAATTATCCAGTAATGTGCCTTCTGTTACCTATATGGCAGCTGTGCATTGGTTACATGATTTAGTCAAAAACGCCGATTTAAATGTGCTAAATACCTATCAAGATGCAGCCTATAGTATTTCAGAGCAAGATGAGCGCTCAACTATTTTGCCTATACTAAGCAAAGATGAAACAATAGGTTTAGGTCAGCGAGCCATTGAGTTTAACAAGCTGTTATCCAGTGATGGCAATGTGTTTTTTTCCACGATGTTGGAAAATAAAAACCTATTTAAAGATATTAATACTAAGCCAACATTAGCAGCAC
>JBDKGX010000072.1:0-12063 GCA_039797965.1 Pseudomonadota bacterium | reverse complement strand
TTTTAAATGTCAAAAATCCTGATAATAATGCAACCGCTCCGAGTATTGCAGGTCGGGCGGCAAACACATCCTTAGTCGAGGCGGATGTAAAGTCGCTTTATGTCATGGACACCCTTAAATTTGGGCAAAAATGGCAAGTTTTTGGTGGACTGCGTTATGAGCAATTTGATATTACCCGCCAAGCACGGGAAGGTACTTATGATACAAACTCAGACTCTGCTGATAGTACCCAATTTACCAATGGGCACGCAGGTCTAGTGTATAAACCTCGTGAGAACGGTAGCCTTTACGCTTCTGCCAGTACTTCCTCCAATCTCCCCGGCGAAATGTTTGACTCCGGTGGTGTCGAGTATGGTGGCATTACCCCCTTAACTGCGGCACTCAAAGAGCCTGAAAAAAATCAGACGCTAGAAGTTGGTACTAAATGGAATTTACGCGGCGATAACCTAGCGGTGGGGGCAGCCGTATTCCAAACCGATAAGAAAAACAAAATTGAAGTAGTCGGCTCTGGTACTGCACAGCAAGCCTATCAATCCGGTGAAGTTCGTGTAAAAGGTATTGAGGTCAATGCTTCTGGGAATGTCAATCCTAAATGGAGTGTTACAGGGGGGGCTGCCTATATGGATACGGAAATTACCCACTCTGCCACGGCCTCTAATATTGGTTTAGAGCTTGCCAATGTTGCCCCCAAAAGTGCTTATATCCAAACTAAATATCAAGTCACGCCAAAACTCGCTGTAGGGGGCGGAATCACTTATAAAGATAAAATCAAAGCAGGTACTTTTGCAGCCAATGTTAAAGATAGCAACGGTAATAACCTCGCCTTACCCGCTTCTACAAGACTGGATTTAATGGCGCAATACAAACTTTCTAAAAAGTTGACCGCGCAACTGAATGTGAATAACGCCACTGATAAGACAATTTATGAAGCGTTTTATCGCAGCTCTGCCCCCTTTACCTACGTCGCACCAGGGCGCTCTGCCAATGTAACCTTTAACTACGATTTCTAACAGTCATCATATGTCCTTGATTCAGTACTCTGTCATTAGCTCCACAGAGTCCGGTATCACTGGGCTTGTTTACTCTCTCTGGTCTACCGCTAGAGAGAGTACTTTTGAGGATGAAACATCATGCTACTCACTATCCCCCAAGTACTCAGCCCCGAAGCAGTTGAGTACTGCCGTAATCAATTGTTAAGTACTGAATGGGTCGACGGCAAAATCACCGCCGGACAACAATCCGCCCAAGCCAAATATAATAGCCAACTTCCCGAATCCCATCCCGTCGCACGGGCTATGGGTGATTTTATTCTCGATGCTTTGGTTAACTGTCCGACCTTTATCGCAGCGGCATTGCCCTTAAAAATCTTTCCACCGCTCTTTAATTGCTATCAAGACGGCGGGCATTTTGGCACCCATGTTGATAACTCGATTCGCCATGTAGCCGGTACGATTGTACGAGTACGAACCGATTTATCCTGTACTTTATTTTTAACTAATCCAGAGGACTACGAGGGGGGCGAGTTAGTCATTGAAGACACTTACGGCAATCAGAGCGTAAAGCTCAATGCCGGTGATATGGTGCTTTATCCCTCTACTAGTTTGCATCATGTAACCTCTGTTACACGGGGCGCACGGATTAGTTCGTTCTTTTGGTTACAAAGCATGGTACGAGACGATGGTGAACGCGCCCTACTCTATGACCTTGATCAAAGTATTCAAACCCTAGCTTCAGAAGCAGGACTCAATCACCCCAATGTCGTGCGCTTATCTGGCGTTTATCACAATCTCATGCGCCGTTGGGCAGATACCTAAAGGAACCTTTTATGAAGCGTTTAATTAGCTTATTCATCGCAAGTACTGTATTAAGTACTTCAGTACTTGCTAATGAAGTCAATGTGTACTCCGCTCGCGAAGAGCCTCTAATCAAACCTTTGCTCGATGCATTTAGCAAAGACACCGGAATCAAAGTCAATTTAGTCACCAGCGACGATGATCCCTTGCTCGAACGCCTAAAACGCGAAGGGGTAAACTCCCCAGCCGATGTATTGATTATGGCAGATGCGGGACGCTTAGCGCGTGCCGTGCAATATGGTGTATTACAACCCATTCAGTCACCCCGTCTGCAACAAGTTATTCCAGCTTATTTACGGGATCCTAGTCAGCGTTGGTTTGGCTTAACCTCCCGTGCACGAGTGATTTTTTACGCCAAAGGGCGAGTCAACCCCCATGAAATCAAACGCTATGAAGATTTGACTCAACCGAAATGGCAAGGGCGAATTTGTGTCCGCTCCTCTAATAGCATTTATAACCAATCGCTAGTCGCCTCCATGATTGCTCACTACGGTGAGGCTAAAGCCCAAGAGTGGGTAAAAGGCTTAGTAAAAAACTTTGCACGTCCACCCTCAGGGGGTGATCGTGATCAAATTAAAGGGTTAGCCTCAGGTCAATGTGATGTTGCGATTGCCAATACGTACTACTATGCACAAATGCTTTATGGCAAAGAGGAAAGCCAACAAATAGCGGCTAATAAGGCGGGCTTAATTTGGCCTAATCAAAGTACTACAGGTACTCACATTAATATCAGTGGTGCCGGTGTGACGATGTCGTCTCCTAATAAGGCGAATGCCATTAAATTATTAGAGTATATGACTTTAGATGATGCGCAGCGTTGGTATTCGACTGTTGATGGTGAATATCCTGTCACAAATAAAGCACTAACCAATGAGAAATTAACAGCATGGGGACATTTTAAAGCTGATACTTTACCGCTCAGTACATTAGGGCAATATCATCAAACGGCGGTTAAATTAATGGATACAGCAGGATGGGAGTAAATACGAGAGCGCTTAGCTTAAGAAAGTTAGGCATGCCCTTAAGTGGCATACCTAACCAACAACGAAAGAAACTATTATTGTTGACGTAACTGACGCATTTTGCTGATAAATTCGTTTTTATCAATGCCAGTCGCCATAATACATTCACTTAACTGTGCAACGGCTGGACTCGCTGCATCAATCGCGGTACCTGATGTATTTAACGCTACTAAATCACCTAATGCTTTAGCACCACACTCAGGAGTTTTACACTCGCAAGCTGCTTTAATTAAATCACCTAGTGGACCTGTTACTACCACAGGGGCAGGTGCTGGAGCTTGTACCGCTGGCGCAGGTGTTGGAACGGGTGCAGCTGCAGCAGGTGCAGGCGTTGGAGCGGGTGTTGCAGGTGCAGGTGTTGCAGCCGGCGTAGCCGGAGCGACCGCCGCTGGTTTAGCATCTGCAGCAGGCTCTTTTTTAGCTTCTTCTGAACCACCACAAGCTGCTAAAGTAGACATCCCCAACATTAAAGCAATTAATAAGTATTTTTTCATTTGACTCTAAGCCCTTAGTAATTAAGTATCTATTGTTATTGATTAAGTATAGTTATCGGCGCATCTTAACATAGCCAAAAAGGCTATGCCACTAGTCGTTTATTAGCCTCTTCACCTAATATAATCGACTCACCCCCCATACGCTCTACATCTTCTTGTTGATGAGTCACTAATAAAAGTGTTTTATGATTTTTCAATGTAGTCTCGCGTACCCAATCAGCAGCTAAGACTCGACTAATAGGATCAAGTTCCGCAAAAGGCTCGTCTAATAATATAATAGGCTCAGGACGTAACAAGGTACGGATTAAGGCAATACGTTGACGTTGCCCACCCGATAATTGCGCTGGCATTTTAAACCTTTGATCCAGTACTTCTAGCTGTGTTAAGGCTGCTACTAATTCCACTTCTAAAGTACTCGACGACTTATAGCGCAACCCCAAGTGTAAATTCTTATCTACGCTAATATGCTCAAATAAATTATGTTCCTGAAATAACATCGTTACCGGGCGATTCATGGCAGAGTACTTTAATAAGGATTGACCTTGCCAACGAATATCACCCTGCTGAGGTTGCTCAAAGCCTGCTATTGTGAGTAATAAAGTTGATTTACCTACCCCACTACGCCCTTGTAATGTAATGATTTTCCCCTCAGGCACTTTAAAATCATAATGCAACAGGATAGTACCGCGTTGAACGTGTAATTGGCTAATTTCTAACATTATCACTCACTTCTGGCGTCTTACGACTCTGCCAATATTCCCAGCCCCATACAATTGCCCCACACCACCCCAGTAAAATCAGTGATGCCAACGCAGCCTCAGGTAAGCGATAAGTACTTGCATAGCTATAAATAAGCCAAGGTAAACTACTCCCCTGCTCTGCCCCAAATACTGCAAAAATCGCTACCTCACCCATTGCCAATAATAAAACTAATACCAATGCCGCCCCTAATGTCCCTCTTAACCAAAACCATTCTACTTTTAAGCGTTCTAATAATGTTAACTTGAGAGTTAAAACCATACGCTCATATTGCGCATCAAATTGTAAAATGCGCGGTTTCAATTGTTGAATCACAAAGGGTAATAATAAAGCCGTGTTTAATACCCACACTATGATTAAACCCCAACGCTCTAATTCCAGAGTACGCAATACTAAAATATAAATACCTACTGATAGTACCATCGCTGGAGCCACTAAAGTATGTAAAGCTAACCATTCCCATAACCATTGGAGTTTTTGCTTTTTTAACACTGCATTTCGAAGCGGAATCAAAACTAAATAACCCAATATCACAGCCGCTATTGCTACGGCAAAACTAAGCCCTAAGGTAATTAAAGTGGGCTTTAATAACTGCATAGATTGCCAGCGAGCATGATCTAAATCGAGTACTTCAGTAAATAAAGTTAATATTGGTAATAATAAAACTATACAAGCGAAAAGATAAAGTACTCGATAAAGTACTTGTTTAGTATTGGAGGGTTCGGGAATATAACGATAAAAACCTGTATCAGGTGATAACCACACACCTGAACTTAATCGGGCTAAAGCGGCAAAAAGCACTCCAGCAATTATAAACTGTAACCATGCTAGAGTGAGTGCTTCATTAATATTAAAATCATATTTAAGGGCTTGATAAATAGCGACTTCGAAAGTACTACTTTGAGGCCCCCCCCCTAATGCTAAAACCACTGCAAAACTATTAAAACATAAAATAAATACAAAACCCGTGACTGCTAATAAACGCCCTCGAACACTCGCCCACTCAATAAACAGCCAACGTTGCCAAGGGTTTAGTTTTAATTGTAATGCTAATCGCCAACTACTATCAGGTATCGTTTGTAATTGTAAAAATAAGGCTCGAATAACGAAAGGGGTATTTAGATAGATATGCGCTATTAAAATCCCTTGTAAACCATATAAGCTCCACTCTTTACCCAACAAAGGGGCTAGCCAACCATTACGTCCTAGTAAGGATACTAAACCCGTAATGAGTACTAGGGTTGGCATGACAAACGCTAATAAACAGGCACTTAAAAAAGCGGATCGCCCATATAAATAGGGCGAATAATACAATACTCTAGCGAGTATATAACCTAACACTACTGATAAGACGGTACTCAAGCAGGCTTGTTTAATCGAGAAAATCAGAATACCTTGAATATAGGAATCCATTAATAAACTCAGACTAAACTCCGTACTAAAACGCATAAGCCCATAAAAGGCTAAAACAGTAATACTGACTAAGCCCATTAAGCTTAGGATTCCTATCCCTAGTAATGGCATGCTAAACCTTTAAGTACTTAGTGTTTTTTGCCGATCAACTCAATAGCATAACCATCAGGGTCTTCAATAAAAGCAATAATAGTAGTCCCTGCATTCATGGGGCCTGCATCGCGTAAAATTTTCGCACCACGGGCTTTCATTTCAGCACAAGCCGCGTATACATCTTCTACTTCAAAAGCCATATGCCCATAAGCAGTACCTTTATCGTAAGTACTCACTCCCCAATTATAAGTCAACTCTAGTACCGTATTAGCAGCCTCATCACCATAGCCTAAAAAGGCTAAAGTAAACTCACCGTCTGGGTACTCTTGGCGACGCAACTCTTTCATCCCTAGTACTTGAGTATAGAAATGGATAGAGCGGTCTAAATCACCGACTCGTAACATGGTGTGTAAAATACGCATACTAAAATTTCCCTCATTATGGTTTAAATGACTACCTTAGCAAGGTCTAAAGTACTTGGCTAATTCTGATCAAATGCCAAGGCTATCGTGCTAGTAATCAATCATCGTCATTAACGTATTACAGAACGGAGTAATCGGACTGGAGGCGTAAAGTTTTTACACGCTTTAATAGACTTTGGCGTTATAGTTAGTCCTCAATAAGAGTGTCCGTCATGGAGTGCATAATGGAGCGCCAACGATTTCCCAGTAAAGCAGGTTTACTAGTACTGCTATTAGGCATACCAACTCAAGTAGTTTGGGCAAGTGAGCCTTTGATTGATCAAGTCATTGTGCAATTAAAACCCAACGTAGGTGCTGCGAGTACTCGACCACAAGCGATGACGACCACCCTTATGCAGGCATTAGCTGCCAAAACAGCGTCCAATCTACGCTACAAACGGGCGATGGCTAATAATAAACATGTACTAAAATTACCTCGCCCTATGACTGCTACAGAAGCTCAGGCTTATGCAAAGACGCTAGCACAACAAGCTGATGTTGCATTAGCCGAGCCTGACTATGTTATGTACCCTACTGCCACTCCAAATGATCCCCATTATGCTTGGCAATGGGGTTTGCAATCGGTCGCTGATTATGCCGGAGCGGCTAATTTACCATTGGCATGGGATTTAACAACGGGTGCTAACAGCATTACAGTGGCGGTCTTAGATACGGGTATTTTATCGAATCACCCTGACTTAACGTCGCGCTTAGTGGCGGGTTATGATTTTGTATCTGACCCTACTAATCGTGATGGCGACGGTATTGATAATGACCCTAGCGACCCTGGTGATTGGACAGTGGATGATCAGGGCACCCTTAATGAACCTAGTAGTTGGCATGGTTCACATGTGGCAGGCGTTATTGGAGCAATGGCTAATAATAGTACTGGGGTCGGTAGTATCAATTGGCAAGCTCGTATTCAACCTTTACGAGTATTGAGCGAAGTAGGCGGCAATAGCTCTGACATTATTGATGCTATGGTTTGGGCAGTAGGCGGCTCAGTCCCTAATGTGCCGATAAACCCTACTCCTGCGCGAGTACTTAATTTAAGTTTAGGCGGTGACTACGAATGTCCTACCTCATTACAAAATGCTATTGATACAGTGAACAAAGCTAATGCAGTCATGGTAGTAGCCGCTGGTAATCAAGGGGCTTCACTCGATCTCACACCTTTTTCCCCTGCTGATTGTAACGGTGTGATTGCTGTAGCCGCTACCGATCATAATGGTTATAAAGCTAGTTTTAGTAACTACGGTACGGCAATTACTTTAGCTGCACCGGGATATTATATTTACTCCACTGTTGATGAAAGCCAAACCGCTCCCAGCCAACCTAGTTATGGTTTTCAATCAGGTACTAGCCAAGCCACCCCTCATGTTTCTGGTGTAGTAAGCCTAATGTTAGCGGTTAATCCCAGTCTTACACCCGTACAAATAAAAGCCGCATTACAAGCTTCTGCTCGACCTCATCTTGACCCTACATGGGGTAAAGTACTGGGTACAGGACTATTAGATGCTTGCCGAGCTGTTCGCTATGTACAAGGATTAGCAATGGATGAGTGCACAACTACTATTGCCAGCTCAAAAAACTTATCTTTTGCTCCAACACCGACTCCAACACCGACTCCAACACCGACTCCGACTCCAACACCGACTCCGACCCCAACACCGACTCCGACTCCGACTCCGACTCCGACTCCGACACCGACTCCAATACCCACTCCGACACCGACACCTAGTGGTGGTGGCGGGGGAGGTGCAATGGATGGTGTTTGGCTCCTTGCAGCGGGTTTAGGCTGGTGGAGTCGGCGACGCATTGCTCAGAGTACTCTTAAAAAAGCAAGTACTTAATTCTACGCACCAAATAGACTAATGACAGGCTCTAAAACAGTACATTGACAAGTATCTTGCCCTAGCTTTAAACATTCAGTGCCCTGCCAAAGGGCATAGAGGGGCAAATTTATGTTATTTTTAACACTCCACGCCTTAGCGCCCTTCATTTCACAGGGACTAATGGTAAACTCAAACCTTTGTTTCCATCTGGGATCGTTCCATGTCACGGCAAATTAAGAAACTTCTGGTCGCCAATCGTGGCGAAATTGCTATTCGCATTCTGCGTGCCGCCGCTGAGTTAAAGCTCCAAACCGTGTCGATCTACACCTATGAAGATCGCTTCTCACCCCATCGCTACAAGGCGGACGAAGCTTATCAAATTGGTCGTGATGACGAGCCACTTAAACCTTATCTGGATGTTGAGGGCATTATTGAAATTGCCAAACGCCACCATGTGGATGCGATTCATCCCGGCTATGGCTTTTTATCTGAGAATGTCAACTTTGCCCGTCGCTGCCGTGAGGAAGGCATTAAATTCATTGGTCCCTCTCCTGAAGCGATGGAAAATCTGGGTGATAAAGTGGCCGCAAAAGCCATTGCTATTGCAGCAGGCTTACCGATTATAGAGGACAGTAAAGTACCTCTCAGTACTCTAGAGATTGCCCAGTCCGAAGCTGATCGCATTGGTTACCCCTTAATGATGAAAGCGGCGGCAGGTGGGGGTGGTCGCGGAATGCGCGTCATTCGTAAAGCGGATGAGTTAGCTCGCGCTTATACCGATGCTAGCAACGAAGCTCTCAAAGCCTTTGGTGATGCGACCGTATTCTTAGAAAAATATATTGACTCCCCCAAACATTTAGAAGTGCAAATTTTGGGCGATGAGCACGGCAATTTAGTGCATTTATTTGAGCGCGATTGCTCGGTACAACGTCGCTTCCAAAAGGTAGTGGAGGTAGCACCTAGTACAGGTTTAAAACAACAAACTCGTGAAAATCTGTACAAATATGCGTTAGCGATTACCCGCCATGTTAATTACTCCTGTGCCGGTACGGTTGAGTTCCTATTGGACAAAGACGAGAATATTTACTTCATCGAAGTTAATCCTCGCGTGCAAGTTGAACACACCATCACTGAGCAAATCACTGGCATTGATATTGTTCGCAGCCAAATCCTGATTGCCGGAGGTGCTAAACTCACCGACCCTGAAATCAATATTCCTAACCAAGAATCCTTACGTTGTAATGGCTACGCTGTGCAATGTCGGATTACTACCGAAGACCCCATGAATGGCTTTAAGCCAGACTACGGTACTATTATTGCGTATCGCTCTACAGGTGGCTTTGGGATCCGTTTGGATGTAGGTGCTGCTTATCCGGGCGCAAAAGTATCGCCCTTCTTTGACTCTATGTTAGTTAAAGTGACTTCTTGGGGTCGTACTTTAGAAGATGCAATTGCTCGTAATTTGCGGGGCTTGACCGAATTCCGTATCCGTGGGGTCAAAACCAATATTGGCTTCTTGGAAAATGTTTTAGCGCATCCTACCTTTATAGCAGGTAATGCAACGGTCACTTTTATTGATAATCACCCTGAATTATTCAATATTACCCAACGTTTTGACCGTGGGACTAAGACGCTCAAATTTATCGGTAATATTACGGTTAATGGTAATCCTGACGTTAAAAATCCCGATCCTAATAAACATTTCCGTAAACCAATTATTCCAGCCTTTGATAAGGTGGGCGGCTATCCCGCTGGTACTAAAGACAAACTCAATGAGTTAGGAGCGGAAAAATTTGCGCAGTGGGTCAAAGAACAACCTAATATTTTCTATACCGACACCACCATGCGCGATGCGCACCAGTCGCTATTAGCCACTCGTGTCCGTACTGAAGATATGCTCAAAGTGGCGGAAGGACTTGCTAAAAATCATCCGCAATTATTCTCATTAGAAATGTGGGGAGGAGCAACCTTCGACGTATCCATGCGCTTTTTACATGAGTGCCCTTGGGAACGTTTAAAACTACTCCGCGAAGCCATTCCGAATATTTTATTCCAAATGCTATTCCGTGGTGCGAACGCCGTTGGCTACACCGCTTACCCTGATAATGTCATTGAATCCTTCATTGAAAAATCATGGGAACAAGGGATTGATGTCTTCCGTATTTTCGATTCCTTAAACTGGATCGAAGGCATGCGTAAGTCTATCCAAGTCGTTCGCGAACGCACCGGCGGTATTGCCGAAGGTACTATTTGCTACACTGGCGATGTGATGCGTACTGATCCGGGCTATAAATACAATCTGCAATATTATCTCGATCTAGCTCGTCAACTCGAAGATGCTGGTGCACACATGTTGGCAGTGAAAGATATGGCAGGTTTATTAAAGCCTTATGCTGCAACCAAACTGATTACGGCGTTAAAAGAAGCGGTGAGTATTCCGATTCACTTACATACTCATGACACCGCCTCTATTCAATCGGCTACGCTACTCAAAGCCATTGAAGCAGGAGTGGATGTGGTCGATGGTTGCTTGAGTTCTATGTCAGGCTTAACCTCACAAGTGAATTTAAACTCCATTATTGCCGCGATGGAAGGTCAACCTCGTGAGCAACCCTTTAATCTCAAGTCATTAAACGACTATGCGAATTATTGGGAAGACGTGCGAGAAATGTACTATCCGTTTGAATCTGGCTTAAAAGCGGGTACTGCAGAAGTCTATAACCACGAAATCCCCGGGGGTCAGTACTCTAATCTACGCCCACAAGCGATTGCATTAGGCTTAGAGCACAAATTTGAAGAAGTGAAAGAAAACTATGCGGTAGTCAATCGCATGTTTGGTGATATCGTCAAAGTCACCCCTTCATCAAAAGTCGTCGGTGATATGGCGATTTATATGACTTCCAATGGTCTTACTGAGCAAGATGTGATGGAGCGTGGTCGCACCTTAGCATTCCCAGACTCAGTCATTGACTTATTCAAAGGTGGATTGGGTCAAATTCTGGGCGGCTTCCCTACCGATTTGAGTGACATCATTTTAAAAGGCGAAAAACCCAATAGCGGTCGCCCTAATGATCATTTAAAACCAGTAGATTTAGACGCTGAATATGAAGCCTTTAAGAAAGAGTTTAATGACCAACAAAGTTATTTAGATTTCCTATCTTATAAAATGTACCCTGCGGTATTCCGTGATTTTTATAATCATCAGCAAGAATACGATTCCGTTAGCCATATCCCCACTCCAGTATTTTTCTATGGTCTCAAGCTCAATGAGGAAGTACTCATTGAACTAGGCAAAGGTAAAATGCTGATCATTCGCTTGCTGTACAAATCAGCTGCGGATGAAAATGGTATGCGCACCGTAACCTTTGATTTTAATGGTCAAATTCGTTCTGTACTCATCCGTGACACCTCGGTGAAACCCACTAAGGCTAATAACCGTAAAGCGGCGGGCTCTAAAGAAATAGGTACTTCTTTACAGGGTCGTTTAGCCTCTATTGCGGTACGCGAGGGCGATGAAGTAGAAATGAATACCCCCTTATTCGTTATCGAAGCTATGAAAATGGAGACAACGATTACTGCACCGATGCCCGGTAAGGTAAAAGCGATTCATTTAAAAGCCGGTGAATTAGTCGAACAAGGCGATTTAGTCGTTGAATTTGAGTAATCTCTAAACTTAGAAGCGCTCTATCTGTGAACAGGTAGAGCGCTTCTACTGACTTCTCTAGAACATAGCAAACCTATTCAACACCATCCAAAATGTCCCATTCAAAAAAATTAGTAGAGTACTGGATTGGTTAGGATTCAGTAGGCATTGAAGGATTTTTGGCAACTTATTAGCCTTATATCAGACCTAACAATTCATCTTAATGATTAATTTTTATACTAATTCTCAATAAAAAATCTTCTGGCTAATCTGTATGTTAAATTTAATAGCTCGTTTTGCGCATAACAATTGACATAATACAAGATAACATTGCTTAAATTGCTATAAATTTAATCTATTTTAGGGTAATTTAAATTACGCAACTGAACAATTTCTTCTACATTCGCGTTATTGGGGTCGGCACGCTGATGTATCCAGCACTGAATCAAATCATTAACAATGATAGTATCAATGAGTTAAAAACACTACC
>JBDKGX010000071.1:0-12201 GCA_039797965.1 Pseudomonadota bacterium | reverse complement strand
TACTTTATTTCCTACTTCGGGTCAGCGCCATCGTTTATCTTTACAAGCAGCAGCACCAGGCAGCGATTTACAGTATTTAAAGATGGGCTATGATGGAGCTTTGTACAAAGAAATTAGCAAAGACATGACATTCGCCTTAAAAGGTAAAGTAGGGCTAGGACAAGGGCAAAAAGGTTTAGACGGCTTACCCTTCTTTGAAAAATATACCGCAGGGGGTATTGGTACTGTTCGCGGCTATGACTCTAATAGCTTAGGTCCTAAAGATAGTAAAAACGAATCCATGGGCGGTGATGTATTAGTAGCCGGTACGGCAGAAGTGTATTTTCCAGTGCCTTTAGCTTCTGATGTCAAAGGCTTGAAAATGAGTGCTTTCGTAGATGCTGGTAATGTGTATAAAGATCGTGACTCCTTTAAAGGTAATGAAATTCGTACCTCTGCTGGTTTAGGTGTGGTATGGGTATCACCCTTTGGGCCTTTAGAAATCAGTGTGGCTCGTCCTTTGAATGCTAAAGATGGCGATAAAAAGCAAACCTTGCAATTTAGTTTAGGTGCTAATTTCTAATTCAGTGATTATTAGGTGGTAGGGATAAATCATGGTCAAGGAATCAACTTGGCATGGGCTAGTAGTTCTTGCATTATTATGTTTACTCATTGGTATAACGAGTAGTGTACCTACACAGGCTGATCCTACCACCTCAATGGTTGAGGCTACTCCTCCTCAGTCTAATCTGGCTAAGGTAATTCCTGTGGCTACCGTAGTAGCTACTGTTAATGTAAACTTATTAATCAATCGCGCTCCACAAGCGGCTGAGGCGAATGATAAATTAAGGCAAAAATTCACCCCTAGAGAAGCAGCACTACAAAAAGATAAGGATGCTATTCAAGCCTTACAGGATCAAATTGCACAACTACCTGAAGAAGATAGAATTCAAAAAGAGCGAGATTTGCGCAGTCGACAACGAGATTTAGACCGTGCCGAAGAGGATTTTAGAGCCGAATTACGTTTAGCGCGTACCGAAGCACTTTCACAATTACAAAATGAAGTTATTGAAGCGATTAATGATATTAGGGTAGCTGAGCATATTGATATTGTCTTAAAAGAAAGTGATTTCATTGCGGCTAGTCCACAAGTCGATATTACTAATAAAGTACTGGATTACTTACAGCAGCATTTTAATGCGGTTCATGCGCCGGCTACTTCACCGATTACTAAACCAAAGGAACCTTAATTTATGCACTCTGCTTTAGCTTCTCCACAAACCCTACAACAAATAGCTAATCACTGTGGAGCGGAGTTAAGAGCGAGTAATCCGGACAAAATAATCGGTGGAGTGGCTTCAGTAGAGCAGGCACGAGCCACGGATATTAGTTATATTCGGGGTGGGCAGTATCGGCAGTACTTAAGTACTTCACAAGCGGGTGCTTTGATTTTGACGGCGGATTTAGCTAGTGAGTACTCTGGAGATTGCTTAATTCACTCCAATCCTTACTTAGCCTATGCACAAACGGTGGCTTTGTTATATCCGACACCTGTTTTTGCTGCTACGGTTCATCCTACTGCTCAATTAGGTGATAATGTACAACTAGGTGAGGGAGTACATATTGGTGCCTATGCCGTAGTGGGTAATAATAGTTTGATTGCGGCGGCGGCTAGTGTTGGTGCACATTGTGTAGTGGGCAATAATTGTAGTATTGGTCAAAGTACTTTACTGCACCCTAATGTTACCTTAGCCGATCAAACAGTAGTGGGTGAGCGTTGTATTATCCATTCTGGCGCAGTATTAGGCGCGGATGGGTTTGGCTTTGCCCCTCAACGTGATGGGTCTTGGTACAAAATACCTCAAGTAGGCAAAGTAGTATTGGGCAATGATGTTGAAATAGGCGCGAATACTACGATTGATCGTGCGGCTTTAGGTGTGACATGGATTGGAGATGGGGTTAAGCTGGATAATCTCATTCAAGTCGGACACAACACCGAAATCGGTGATCATACCGCGGTTGCTGCCTGTACAGCGATTGCAGGAAGTGCCAAAATCGGACGATTTTGTAAAATTGCGGGGATGTGTGCTATCGGTGGTCATCTTGAAATTGCCGATAATGTCACCATAACAGCTACAAGTATGGTAACCCATTCTATTCGTCAAGCGGGTGTGTATTCCGCAGGCACTACTATCGAAGAAAATAGCCAATGGCGCAAAAACGCTGTGCGTTTCCATCAACTGGATAAAATGGCACGGCGTTTAGCTGAGTTGGAAAAGCAAGTGACTCTTTTACAGTCGTCTAATAAGAAGGAAACTTAACAGCATGTCGAGCATGAATATCAACGAAATTAAAAACTATTTACCGCATCGTTATCCGTTTTTATTAGTGGATCGTGTACTCGAATGTGTAGAAGGTGAGCGCTTAACCGCTATTAAAAATGTTACCCATAATGAGCCTTTTTTTAACGGTCACTTTCCTAATCAACCCGTGATGCCCGGTGTGCTGATTATTGAAGCCTTAGCTCAAGCGACCGGATTATTAGGCTTTAGAACCATGGGTGAAGAGCCACGTGCGGGAGTACTTTACATGTTGGTAGGTGTGGATAAGGCTCGCTTTAAACAGCAAGTTATCCCAGGCGATCAACTTGTATTGTCAGTGGAGCTTAAGAATCGTAAAGGTATCATTTGGGTTTTTGATGCCAAGGCGACGGTTGATGGCAAGGTAGTAGCCTCTGCTGAACTAATGTGCGCCGCCAAAGAAGGTGCTGCTTGAGTTTAATCCATTCTACTGCTGTTATCGATCCTCATGCTGAGTTAGCCGCTGATGTTGAAGTAGGTGCTTATAGTATTATTGGAGCCAAAGTCAAAATTGGACGTGGGACAAAAATTATGTCTCATGTCGTGATTGATGGCCCTACGACCCTCGGCGAAGATAATCGTGTTTTTCCCTTTGCCTCTTTAGGTGCTGTTCCACAAGATAAAAAATATGCTGGTGAAGATACCGAACTCATTATTGGCGACCGTAATGTGATTCGTGAATGTTGTACTTTTAATCGGGGTACGATTCAGGACAAGGGCAAAACTATTCTAGGTAATGACAATTGGATTATGGCGTATGTACACATCGCCCACGATTGCATAGTCGGTAACAACACTATTTTTGCGAATAGTGCCACGCTTGCAGGGCATGTGACAGTCCATGATTATGCGATTTTAGGTGGCTTTACCTTAGTGCATCAGTTTTGCGAAGTGGGGGAGCATGCTTTTACTGGGATGGGTAGTGCCTTAGGTAAAGATGTTGCGCCTTACACGATGGCATATGGGAGTCCCGCTGAACCCCGCGGAATTAATAGTGAAGGCTTAAAGCGTCGTGGTTTTAGTACTGAGGCGATAACTCGTATTAAAAATGCGCACCGCTTGATTTACCGCCAACACCTCAATTTAAATGAGGCTTTAACTCAAATTGAAGCAGAAATGGGACAATACCCTGAAATTCAATTATTATTAGATTTCTGCCGCCGTAGTGAGCGCGGTCTTATTCGTTAAGTGTGTAAGTAATTTCATGATCAAACGCATTGCCATTATTGCGGGAGAAACTTCCGGCGATATTTTGGCTGCAAGGCTGATTCAAGCCCTTAAAATTCAACAACCTGATTTAGTGTTTGAAGGTATTGCAGGTTCTGAAATGCAAGCGGCTGGCTGTCAAACTCTTTATCCCATGGAAAGCCTTTCCGTCATGGGTCTGGTAGAGGTACTTAAACATTTACCCGAACTCCTTAAAATTCGCCACGAATTAATCAAACATTGGACACAAAATCCACCGGATTTATTTATTGGAGTGGATGCGCCGGATTTTAATTTGCCTTTAGCTAAACGTTTACACGCTAAAGGTATTAAAACGGTGCATTATGTGAGCCCCTCAGTATGGGCATGGCGCTCTGGGCGGGTCAAAAAAATGCAGGGACACTTAGATTTAATGCTAACCCTCTTTCCCTTTGAAGTAGAGTTTTATCAACACCATCAGATTAAAGCGGCATTTGTAGGACATCCCTTGGCGGATGAAATTATCTGGGATGGAGACAAAGTTAGCGCCCGTACTGCATTAGGCTTAAATACTATAAGTACTTTAATAGCTGTTTTGCCTGGTAGTCGGTTGAGTGAAATTGAGCGCTTATTGCCGACTTTTTTAAAAGCAGCGCAAGAGCTTAAACGGCGTCAGCCTGAATTACACTTTATTATTCCTGCTGCCCATCCCAAAGCACGTATTGCTATTACAAGGCTTTGGTTGCAATATGCGCCTGATTTAGCGCTAACGCTGGTGGATGGTCAATCGCGTCTGGTCATGCAGGCAGCCGATTATATTTTATTAGCTTCAGGTACTGCGGTATTAGAAGGCATGTTAAGTGGTCGCTTGATGGTAGCCGCTTATCAAGTAGCGCCATTGACGGCATGGGTATTGCGTACTTTCAAATTATTAAAAGTAAAGTATGTTACATTGCCTAATAATCTAGCTAATGAACGTCTTGTTCCTGAACTACTCCAAGAACAAGTCACCGTTGAGAACCTTGTGACAGAGATGGAAGCATTAATGGCTATGAGTACTCAACAACGTAACTATTGCCTAACTCAGTTTAAAACGCTGCAACAGCAATTAAAGCAACAAGCCAGCACAACTGCTGCGGCAGCCATTTTGCAACAATTTAATACATAAAAAGGATGAAAGAGTATGGCTTACATAACTAAGTTTAAGGATGTCGGTTCCATTATTAGTTCAACCGATCAGTTTGGCGCTAAAATGTTTGAAGTCGCTAGTACTCATTTTGGTGCTTATTCTCGTGGTGTATTTGTGGGAACAGGCAGTGGTGTGGTAGCCCAGTACTTTCTTGATGCCGATATTCCGTTTAGCTTCGTAGAAAAGCATCCTGATTTTGTGAATTTATTCAAAGAAAAATTTGGACGGAAAACCGATATTCTAGGTGGCGATTTTTTTGATTTACCTTTAGACGAAAGCCGTTATGGTTTAGCGAATAGCTTAATTGTCTCTTGTATGCCTGTGACAGGGCCGTTTTTTTCTGAGCGTTTAGTCACGCAGTTTGCCGCCGCTTTAGAGCAGGGTTCTACCATCATTCAAATGAGCTATATTCCTTTAGTGCGTAAAATTGAGTTATTCCGCCAATTACAAGATAAAGGTTTTCATATTGAGCGTAGTGCCACGGTATTATTTAATATTCCGCCTGCGTCCATCTTTACTTTGCGCCAGCCTGGCACATGTGTTTGATTGCAGGGGTTGACGAAGTAGGGCGCGGACCATTAGCGGGAGCTGTGGTCACCGCTGCGGTGATTTTAGACCCAGCCCGCCCTATTCAAGGTTTAGCTGATTCTAAGAAACTCTCTGAAAAAAAGCGTTTAATGCTCGCCGATTTAATTCGGGAGCGAGCTTTGGCGTGGTCATTAGGTCGTGCCGAAGTGGAAGAAATTGACACGCTTAATATTCTCCAAGCCACTTTTTTAGCTATGCAGCGAGCCGTAGCAGGTTTAAGTATTAAGCCTACTGAAGTACTCGTGGATGGTAATCGCTTTCCAGCCTTTGGCTATCCGACCCGTGCCATTATTGGGGGCGATGCAACTGAGCCTGCTATTAGTGCCGCTTCGATTTTAGCTAAGGTAACCCGTGATGCGGAATTAGTGGAGTTTGATAAGCTTTATCCACACTATGGTTTTGCTCAGCATAAAGGGTATCCTACTAAAATCCATTTGGAGGCTATTGCACAGCATGGCGTACTTCCTATTCATCGTAAGAGCTTTGCACCTGTAAAACGCTATTTGAGTACTTAGCCTTGGTCGTGATTTGACCATGGTGTTTCTCCATAATTCCCCCTTTTTGCATTCCCGTGAGGTTGAAAGCATGTGGTTTAAAAACCTATATCTCTATCGTTTGCCTGCTGAATTCACACTCAATGTGGATGAGTTAGAAGATCAATTAGCGGGTTTACGTTTTCAAGGCTGTACCAGCGAGCAGCATGAAAGTACTGGCTGGGTCTCACCGTTTGGGCGCGATGCAGAAAGTTTAATGTTAGTGAGTAACGGCTATATATTGGTGCGTATGGCGCATCAAGAGCGGATTTTGCCTTCATCGGTCGTGAAAGAAGAATTAGAAGAGCGTGTTCAAGTACTCGAAGAGCAAGAAAGTCGTAAAGTGGGTACTCGCGAGAAAAAAACTTTACGCGAGCAAGTTGAATTTGAATTATTGCCCCGTGCTTTTACGCGTACTCGTCAACTTGATGCATGGATCGATACTCAAAATGGCTGGATGGTGGTTAATACCGCTAGTGCCAATCAAGCTGAGCGTTTGACCGCTTTGCTGCGTAAAACTATTGGTAGTTTACCCGTAACGATTTGGACGGCAGGCAACAAACTACCTGTACTTATGACTCAGTGGATTAAAGAGAATCAAGCTCCCACCCCGTTTTTATTAGGTGATGAGTGCGAATTACGTGCTACAGGAGAGGCGGGTGCGGTAGCCGCGTTTAAAAAACATGAACTCAACACCGAAGAGGTCATGAGCAATCTCAACGCCGGAAAAGTTGCCACAAAACTGATGCTCACTTGGGCAGATAAAATGAGTTTTGTATTAACGGATACGTTGCAAGTAAAGCGAGTCAAGTTTTTAGACTTATTTTCAGAGCGCTTAGATGAACAAGAGGCGCAAACCCAAGCCGAAGAACTCGATATTGAGTTTGCCATTATGAGCGGTGAGGTGAGTTTATTATTAGCGGATTTAGCACAGTGTTTAAGTACAGAAAATCAAGTAAGTACTACAACAGAGACTAGTATAATCGCTTAATAAGCTTAAATTAATTAAGTACTTAGTTTGAGTGAGCTAAGTACTTAATAGTGTATCAAGGTTGTTGGCTTGCTACATTACCCCACAATTCTTTAACACGCTCATCTCGACCACAACGCCAACGATAGTACTTATACTTTACGGGATTATTAGTAGCGTAGTTTTGATGATAGGACTCAGCAGGATAAAACGTTTTAGCGGGTAATAGTGACGTCACAATAAGATTGCTAAATGGTTTGCTGGTATTAACCTCATTCAAGGATTGCTTAAAAACATTGAGTTGCTCTGCTGATTGGTAAAACAGGGCAGTGCGATAAGTTAAGCCCTTATCACAAAATTGTCCCGTTGGGTCAGTAGGGTCGATAGTACGCCAGTAATAATCTACCAACTGTTTTAAGCTAATTTGATTGTCATCGAACGTAATTTTGACCGCTTCAAAATGCCCTGTTGTGTCACTAGAAACCTCTTCATAACTGGGGTTATCTAAGTGTCCCCCCGTGTAACCAGAGACTACCTCCAGTACTCCAGCTTTATGCTCAAAGTCAGACTCCACACACCAAAAACACCCTCCTGCAAGAATTAAAGTATCTGGTTTGGCTTGGGCAGTAGTTCCCAAGGTACTTAGTAACATCAAATTGACGACTGAGAGCCAAAACGTTTTCATACAGTTGTTCCTCAAGCACGGATTACAAAGTATTTGGAGTCGTATGAATGCCGTCAGGTTCCACATGAACGGTGACATCTGATTTGGGTTGGATGTGCTCAACTAATTGCTCAATCTGTTCGGTCAGATCGTGGCTATCTTGTACGGTCATTGTTCCGGGTACAGTGATGTGCATATCCACAAACCACCGTCCACCTGAAGAGCGAATTCGTAGCGCATGTACACTAGTAATGTTCGGCAGTTGGCTAACTTCGTTAATGATTTGTTCTTGTACACCATTTTGAGGCGCTGCATCCAATAACTCATGAACGGCGCGAATCCCTAACTCACCACTCACGAATAAGATAATAAAGGCCACTAAAATAGCCGCAATGGCATCGGCTTTAGCGAGCCAAGGTACTGAATAGTAAGTACTAGCATAAACCAATATTAATCCTAGAATCACCACCGCTGATGACCAAATATCAATACTAAAATGTAAAGCATCCGCTTCAAGGGCATGAGAATTATGCTTTTCAGCCGCTTTTTTGAGCATTCTGGATCGTGAGTAATCAATAATAATAGAAGTACCCATGACCAAAAATGACCAAATGGTAATCTCCATATGATGAGCATTTGGATTGGTGATACGGTCAATCGCCTCATAAATAAGCCACCCACCGGTCACAATTAAAATCAAGCTTTGAATCAATGCAGAGATATTTTCTAATTTGCCATGTCCAAATGGATGCTCTTTGTCAGCAGGTTTATCTGAAACACGTACCGTAAAATAGGTAATCAGCGCCGCCATTAAATCTAAAGCAGAGTGAGCAGCCTCAGCCAAAATACCTAATGAATTGGTCATGATACCCACTATAAACTTCATAGTAGTGAGACCTAGTGCAGCTAATACCGAAGTCGCTGCAACGGCTGATTTTTCCTGCGTTGCTGTAGGGGAGTGTGAGTGTGCCATAAGAATTCTTAGTTTTAGGTCAATAGGAGTTAAGTATAAAGCAGTACTGAGTTAGTAAAGCTAGTCAAAGGGTACGATTTTAAAATTAAATTCTTATTACATTCTTAGCTAGATTTGCGCAATGAGTGGGTAAACCGCATAATAGCGCCCTTTTTGCAAGTGTGATGGATTAGTTCATGGGTCAACGTCAGCGCCGCCAGCAGCAACGGCTGGATAATATTCCTCCGGTCGAATTAACTATTGAATCAATGACTTTAGAAGGTAAAGGCGTTGCGCATTTGGATGGCAAAGTTGTTTTTGTCGATGGTGCATTGCCCAGCGAGAAAGTACTGGCTCGTTATACCTTGCAAAAAAAGAGTTTTGATGAAGCAACGACTCTTGAAGTACTAGAGCCCTCAGCCGAACGAGTCACTCCAAAATGTGAGCATTACAGCAAATGTGGGGGATGTACTTGGCAACATTTAGCGCCTGATGCCCAAGTCCATTATAAACAAAAAGCTATGCTCGATAATCTCGCACATATGGGCAAAGTGGAGCCAGTCAGCATTCTTGAACCGATTCGGGGTGATATTTGGGGTTATCGACGTAAAGCTCGTTTAGGGGTGCGTTATGTCCATAAAAAAGAAAAAGTACTGGTGGGCTTTCGCGAGCGTGATGGACAATTCCTAGCCGAACTCAATCGTTGTGAAGTACTGCATTCCAGTGTGGGTGAGCACTTAGTTGATTTGCAAACGTTGGTTACAGGGTTAGTACAAAAAGAGCGTATTCCCCAAATTGAAGTGGCGGTTGGCGATCATGCGACCGCATTGATTGTGCGCCATTTAGACCCATTGCCCCCCGAAGATGTTGAACTATTACGCGCTTACGGTGAGCGGATGAATCAACACATTTATTTACAGCCTAAAGGCCCCGATACAGTGCATTGTATTTGGCCCACTCATCCCGTATTAGATTATGAGCATCCCGCCTTTCATACTCGCGTGGAGTTTGGTCCTCAAGACTTTTTTCAAGTGAATCAGTCGATTAATCGGCAAATGGTCAAACGTGCCGTTGAGCTACTCGACCCACAAGCCGATGAAACCGTACTCGATTTATTCTGTGGTTTGGGCAATTTTACTCTGCCTTTAGCGCGTCATGCGTTGCAAGTGACGGGTGTTGAGGGTGATGCCATTATGGTAAAGCGGGCTAAGTACTCTGCTGAACTCAACGAGATTCATAATACGGATTATTACGCCTGCAATTTAATGGATGATGGTGTACTGAAAACTCAATCATGGCTCAAGCGTCAATACGATAAAATCCTACTCGATCCGCCTCGTGCAGGAGCGATTGAGCTTATGCCCTATATCGGACGTTTAAAAGCTAAACGGATTGTGTACGTGTCTTGTAATCCTGCCACCTTAGCTCGTGATGCCCATGAGTTAGTCCATACCCACGGTTATAGATTGATGAGCGCGGGAGTGATGGATATGTTTCCACATACTTCGCATGTCGAGTCAATTGCTGTTTTTGAAAAATAATGATTAGGATGACTACCGGTTATGAATAAACCTCCTTTTAAGGTTCGTCTGCTGTTTGCCTTTTTTATGTCATTTTCGATGGCGCTGCTGATGACGTTTATTATTGTGGCACTGAATACAGGTTTTAGTGATGGCTTTTTGATGCGTTGGGGCAAGAGTTTTATTACTGCTTTCCCCATTGCCTTTGCGACGGTACTGGTATTAGCGCCGCAAGTTCAAAAGTTAGTGGCTCGTCTGACCGCATAACCTAACGCTAATAATACTAGTAACCCTCCTGAAGTACTGCCGCCTCCGCCGCCTGATTGAGTTGATGAGCTGGGGGTGGCAGGTTCAGGTGTTGGGGGTGTTACCACTGAGGTATTAGGAGTACTAGGTTTATTAGGCTCTATTTGAGTCGGAGTAGTGGGTTGAGCAGGCGTTTCAGCTTTAACGTCAAGAGTGATATCCGCTGAAGTACTTAAGCCCACGTCATCAGTTACGGTCAGACGAAATACTAATGTTTGAGTATTAGCGGGGGCTTTGAAGGTAGTATTGGCTTGAGTGCTGTTGGTTAATACTACAGTGTCACCCGTTAATTGCTGCCACGAGTACGTTAAGCCTTGAGTATTGTAACTGTCGTCGGTTGCTACACTCGTTAGGGTTACCGTGGCATTGGCTACCACATTAGAGCTACTTACGGTTACTGTAGGCGGCATGCTGACCGATTTGACGGCTAATGCAGCATCTAATAATCCTGCTCCACATTGATTAGCACAAAGCGCCTTAGCACTTTGCGTAAAAGGACGAGTACTTTGCTTTAGTTTGGCTTCAAGCAGTGCCGCTAATTGGGCTTTAGGTACAGCGCCATTAATCAAATGATCATTGGCAGATAACATTAAAGCTACCACTCCTGTAACTAAGGCAGTGGACATACTGGTACCTGTCATTGAGTTATAGCTAGGGGTGAGAGGCGTATTGTAGCCACTATTAAATGTCGAAATAATATCCACACCGGGGGCTACAAGATCGACTGCTTCACCACGATTACTAAAGCTCGCTAATTGCCCTGCGTAATCTACCGCTCCCACCACAATTACTCGCTCACAGTTAGCGGGCATTTGTTGACTAACTGCAATGCCTGCATTACCTGCTGCGACAATAATGACCGTACCTTTATTAACCGCCGTATCAATAGCTTGTTGTAAGCTGGGTGAGCAAGTACTTTTACCCCCTAAACTCAAGTTGATAATACGGGCGGGATGAGTATTAAGCGGTAAATTAATAACAGGTTCGCCAACCGCCCAATAAATAGCATCAATCAAGTCTGAGGTATACCCACCATTAGCGCCCATAATACGTAAGTTCAGCAATTGAGCATGAGGACTCACGCCGCTAATGCCTTCCTGATTTTGCACGGCTGCAATAAGACCTGCCACGTGTGTGCCATGCCAGTTAGTCGTGTCTAAAGTACCCTCATCGGTAGGGTCAGGGTCGCGAGCATTTTTATCACGAGCGATATTTTCATCATTAATAAAATCATAGCCGGACAAAGCGGCTTGTTGACCCATTAAGTTTGGTGTTAAGTCAGGGTGATCGGTAATGCCAGTATCTAAAACACCTACTGTAATGGGCTTGCTGATAGTTAGTGCCCACGCTTTTTCAACATTAACCCCACTTAAGTACATACCATAAGGATCAGCTAAATAAGTTTGTTGATTGAACAGGGTATCGCTAGGTTTTAAAGTACTAGGTTGAATCGGTACATCAGGCTCTACACTTGCTACACCAGGAAGTGCTTGTAATGTTTCTGCATAAATATGTGCGGCTTCTAGTGTCATGGCTTGTTGAGAGTGCAGTACTTCATCACCTGTAGCTAAGGTATGAGTCGCTTGTAATGTTAACCCTGTGAGGCTATTAGCATTTTTCAGGATTTGTTGCTGCTGATCGGCTTGTTGGTTCGCGCTCATGGCCGTGAGAGTAGGGGCGTAGCGAATGATAAATCGATTAGTCGTCGTAATATCTTCCGACCAAACGGTATTAGAATAAAGTACTCCCACACAGAGTAACGCTGTGCGCCATCCATTGAGCGATAACAACATAATGTAGCAAACCCATAACTTGATAGCGCTACATTACGAATGAAAGACTCTTAACCCAATGGGCTTAAGTATAGAGGGATAAAGGGTTTTGATTAAATTAACTAATGGCTTAACTTAAGGTATTAGCGGTAGTGGGGAAGTTGTTTGCTAAGAATTAGCCAG
>JBDKGX010000070.1:0-12384 GCA_039797965.1 Pseudomonadota bacterium | reverse complement strand
ATTACTTATTCGTTGATATCGGTGCAAAAGAACCGATTATTGTACGTCGTTTAGGTAACGAGGATGTTCCTGCAGGAACTCAAATTGGTTTAAGACCCCAGCAACAAAACTTACATCGTTTTGATGCTCAAGGTAAACCAATTCGCTAAAGTACTCTATTATTTCCCCAATAGCTGAAGCAGTTATTGGGGAAGTAATCATTCAAGCATAATCCCTAATCACCGCCCCCTGATCTTGAAACAAAGCAAAACCATTGCCTGCTAATGCTAAGTACTCGCCTTGTAACTCAGCGCCTTGTGACTTAAGTACTTGCCCTACCCCTGTCACTCGTACTTTTTGAGACTCTGGTGATAGATTAAACACACAAACCACTTCACTACCACGGCTAAAGGCTAAAATCGGCTCTGACACCTCAAAAAACACCGTGCGCCCTGTACGTAATGCCTCAGAACTCCGACGCAAATGCAGCATCTCTTTATAAAATTCCACGACCGAATTAGGCTTGCCCCATTGCCCTGCTAAATGATTTTGGATTTGGGGTGCTTTAATCGATAGCCATGGTTTGCCCTCGGTAAAGCCCGCTTGCGGTAAGGCTGCATCCCACGTCATGGGCGTGCGGCAACCATCCCGTCCTTTATTCTCAGGCCAGAACCGTAAACCTTGTGGATCAGTCAGCTCAGAGTACTCCAAATCCGTTTCAGTTTGCCCTAACTCTTCGCCCTGATAGATACAAATGGAGCCTTGTAGTGATAACAACAAAGCGGCTAATTGCTTGACCAGTACTTCATGATTCGCCCCATGGCTCGCCCAGCGAGTAGCTTGGCGGGGAACATCATGATTGGAAAACGCCCAACAAGGCCAACCGGTTGGCGCACCCTCAAAGAAATCTTCTACCAGTTTTCTAAAATGATTCGCCCCAAACGCATCTTGTAGCATTTCAAACGAATAACACATATGCAGGCGTTTACCCGTGGTGTATTCGCCCATCATTTTAATCGCATGATGCGACTCACCCATTTCCCCGACCATGGCTCGATCATCATACTCATCGAGTAGCGCTCGCATGCGCTCAATAAACGGTAAATTTTCGGGCTGATTTTTAGAAAACAGATGATACTGCATGGCATACGGATTCCATTCGGGCTGAGTTTTCACTCGATAATCCGCTGCATCATTACGCAATAGTTTGTCGTGGAAATAAAAATTGACCGTATCCAAACGGAAACCATCCACCCCACGCTCTAGCCAAAACCGCATGGTGGATAGTATCCAATCTTGTACTTCAACATTATGGAAATTGAGATCAGGCTGCTCGATCAAAAAGTTATGCAAATAGTACTGATGACGACGTGAATCCCATTGCCACGCAATCCCTCCAAAAATCGCTAGCCAATTATTAGGCGGTGAGCCATCCGGCTTAGGATCCGCCCATACATACCAATCGGCTTTAGGATTGGTGCGATTTTGGCGACTTTCTTTGAAAAACGGGTGCTGATCACTGGTATGAGAAAGTACTTGATCAATAATAACCTTTAAACCTAATGCATGCGCTTTGGAAATCAGCTCATCAAAGTCAGCCAATGTGCCGAACTCTGGATTAATATCCGTATAGTTCGACACATCATAGCCCATGTCTAACATAGGCGAAGGGAAAATTGGCGACAGCCAAATCGCATCCACCCCTAATTCTGCCAAGTACTCTAAACGACGGGTAATCCCTTTTAGATCGCCAATACCATCCTTGTTGCTATCTTGAAACGAACGCGGATAAATTTGATACGTTACGCCACCACGCCACCATTCACTCATGACTCTCTCCAAAAAACCTAGTTGAGTACTTTACTATAATCAAATAATGAAAGTACTCAAAGCGTTTTGGAAAAATTTAAAGAACACAGCTACACGGGTGGCGATTGCAAAAGAAATATACGAGTACTTTAGCCCACTTGTTGCAACCGTGGTTTGTAAAATTGTGGCCAACGCTCCGCTACCACTTCACTAGCCTCATCGAGCATATGACAAGTATTTAAATGAGGGGGTGTCTCGGTCGCTTTTTCGTAAAACTTCATACCATCACCCGTTTTGTGCGTGATCATTACTTGAAACGCAGTAGTCGCAATAGGTGCTAATAAATCAGTCAGATGCGTACAGCCATCAATACCCGCAAATAGGTCTTTTACCTGTTTAGTCCAGCCATGCACAATGGATAAACCCACCAACTTTTTAAAGCGCTCGGTAATACGCGGACAACCCCCAAACGGTGAATAATCAATCACAGCCTCGGCTTCATGCACTTTCATCTGGGTATCAATCGTTAAACGAATTGCCATGCCATGCAGTGCTTCACCTGCATTAATATAACCACCGCGATGAGCATTCGGTAAGGGAAAAGGTTTAGTATCCGTCATAAACCCTTCAATATCCCACAACCCATCTTCACGTTGATAACCTTGACATGTCACAGTACGAGTATGCACCGCTTTTCGTGGTGCTGATTTGGATAATGGCATTTTAACAGTTCCCTAAAAACGATAAAGGCTGCTCTATGATTAATAGGCAGCCTCTCTAGCAAGGGTAGCAGTATACTTAAAAAAGTATTTTATTGCACTGCACCATATTATTAGAATTGATCAACGGTTAAAGCCATAATCTCAGCGCTTCCAGCTTGAATCGCAGCTAAATGGCTCATCGTCCGTGGCAGTAAATGCTCACAATAAAACTTAGTCGTCACGAGCTTAGCTTTTAAGTACGCAGGATCACCCTCACCTTGATCTAATTGGCTTTGTGCGGCTTGAGCACTTTTAATCATCAGCCAGCCACCACACAAATAGCCCATTAACATCATAAAATTAACACTAGCACTTCCCGCTAATTGCGCGTCACTACCTGCATTACTGAGTACAAACTCACGTGCCGTCCGAGCCGTGTCCAAAGCTGGGGCAAATTGTGGATAAGTACTGGTGTCTAGCTCAGCCATTTCATCTAGCAAGGATTGTAAGCCAGCACCTTTATCCATCAGCATCTTACGACCAATAAAGTCAGCTGCTTGAATGCCGGTCGTGCCTTCGTAAATAGTGAGGATACGGGCATCACGATAATGTTGTGCCGCACCTGTTTCCTCGATAAAGCCCATACCACCGTGAATTTGTACGCCTAAATAAGTCAGCTCTTGAGATAACTCAGTCAGCCAACCTTTTACAATCGGGGTATAAAGCTCAACACGAGCAAAGTGCAACGCCGCCTGAGTATTATCTTGCTCATAACGCGCCTTATCTACTTCAGCCGCTGCCACTAATGCTAAAGCACGCATGGCTTCAATGCCTGACTTCATCAGCATCAGCATACGACGCACATCAGCATGCTCAATAATCGGAATGCGTGACCCATCACGACGCGTACCTTGCAAGCGATCTTTAGCATATTGACGTGCTAGTTGATAAGCTCGCTCAGAAATAGATAACCCTTGTAGCCCCACACTTTGGCGAGCGTGATTCATCATGGTGAACATATAAGGCAAACCTTTATTGGCCTCCCCTATCAAGTACCCCACCGCATTATCAAACTGCATCACACAGGTAGGACTGGCGTGAATACCCATTTTATGTTCAAGCGATAAGCAATAAGCGCTATTACGAGCGCCCAAACTACCATCACTATTGACCAAATACTTAGGTACAACAAACAGTGAAATCCCTTTCACACCTGCTGGTGCATCCGGCAAACGAGCCAACACCAAATGCACGATATTCTCGGTCATTTGATGATCACCCCAAGTAATAAAGATTTTCTGCCCACTGACTAGGTAGTGATCACCATTAGGCACCGCTTTGGTTTTAACCGCCGCCAAATCCGACCCTGCATCTGGCTCAGTCAGATTCATCGTACCTGTCCACTCGCCTGTTGCCATACGTGGAAGATAAGTACTTTGCAGTTCATGGCTGGCATGATGCCCAATACTTTCCATTGCCCCTTGGCTCAGCATAGGGCACAGCGCATAAGACATATTGGCAGCTTGCCAAATTTCATTCACAGCGGTATTAATGACATTCGGTAGGGCTTGCCCCCCAAACTCTTCAGCCGCCCCTAAAGACAACCAACCTGCTTCGGCAAATTGTAAATAAGCGTCTTTAAAACCTGCTGTTTCTTGTACACCTTGCTCATTTAAGGTGGGAGGGTTTTGATCACCAAACCAGTTCAGTGGCGCTAAAATGTCAGTTGCAAACTTGCCCGCCTCATCCAGAATCGCCACCGCTAAATCACTATTGACCTCATCCAAACCAGCATTGGCGCATAGCTCATCCAGTTTGACGACATGGCGCAATACAAACTCAGCATCTTGAGAACTCGCTAAATACGTCATGAAGTACTCCTTATAATTTGGCGGTTAATTCGGGAACTGCCGTAAATAAATCGGCGACCAGACCATAATCAGCCACTTGGAAAATCGGTGCTTCAGGGTCTTTATTAATCGCGACAATCACTTTGGAGTCTTTCATACCCGCCAAATGTTGAATCGCCCCTGAAATACCCACAGCAATATAAAGCTCTGGTGCTACGACTTTTCCGGTTTGTCCCACTTGCATATCATTAGGTACAAAGCCCGCATCGACCGCCGCACGTGAAGCCCCTACCGCCGCATTTAGTTTGTCTGCTAGTGCATAAATGATTTTAAAGTTCTCACCAGAACCCAAACCACGCCCCCCCGAGACCACTACACGAGCAGCAGTTAACTCAGGACGATCAGACTTCACAACCTCTTCACCCATAAAGCGAGTTTTTGCAGCCGTAACGACTTCACTAACTGCTTCAATAGTAGCTGAACCACCTGTTGCCGCTGCGGCGGGGAAAGCAGTACCCCGAATGGTCAGGACTTTAATGGCATCAGTACTTTGCACGGTTGCAATCGCATTACCTGCATAAATGGGACGCTTGAAAGTATCAGGACTTAATACAGCCATTACATCGCCCACTAAATTGACATCCAGCAAAGCGGCTACACGCGGTAGAATGTCTTTACCATTAGCCGTGGCTGGAGCAATGATGTGACTATAGCCCTTACCTAACATAGCAATCAGTTTTGCCACATTTTCAGCAAGTATATGAGCATAAGCCGCATTATCAGCAACTAGTACTTTATTTACACCTGCTACTGCTTTGGTTGCCTCAGCAACCGCTTGACAGTTACTACCGACAACTAACACATCAATCGCACCACCCAACTGTTGCGCTGCACTCAGCGTATTGAGTGTGGCAGGTTTCAGGGCGTTATTGTCATGTTCAGCGATCACTAAAATACTCATTATTCTCTCCTCAATCCTTAGATCACACTGGCTTTATTTTTTAATGCATCAATGAGTGCATCCACGCTATCGACTTTGATACCTGCTTGACGCTCAGCGGGGGACTCTACCCGTAATAGGTTGACACTTTTTTGCAAGCTAACACCCAATACATCCGGTGAAGTACTATCAAGTGGTTTTTTCTTAGCTTTCATAATGTCCGGTAATTTGACATAGCGAGGCTCGTTTAAACGTAAATCAGCCGTTACCACCGCTGGCAAAGTCAAACCTAGGGTTTGTAAACCTCCATCCATTTCGCGGGTTACCAGCGCTTCATTACCTTCAATCACTACTTTAGAGGCAAACGTGGCTTGTGGGTAATCTAATAACGCTGCCAGCATTTGTCCCGTTTGATTATTGTCCGAATCAATCGCTTGTTTGCCAAGCAGTAATAGTTGGGGTTGCTCGTTTTGAGCGACTTTAGCCAGTAGTTTCGCAACAGTCAGAGCATCTAATTCCGTATCAGCAGTTTCGACCCAAATACCCCGATCTGCACCCATTGCCATGGCTGCTCGAATTTGATCTTGAGCCGCTTTAGGACCGATGGTAACGACGACGACTTCAGAGGCTTTGCCTGCTTCTTTTAAGCGCACCGCCTCTTCAACCGCAATTTCGCAAAATGGATTTAAAGACATTTTCACATTAGCAAGGTCAACATTGCTATTGTCAGGCTTGACGCGCACTTTGACGCTGTAATCAATCACTCGCTTAATCGCAACCAATATTTTCATATCGCACATCCATCCTGTTTTAAAAGGTTTGTCTCTATTACGGGGTATCTAATCATGTAACAGAGCGAGAAAGTTAATCAACGTTAAGTCATTAACCTAAAATTTTAAGTAAACTTTACATAAGAGCTACTTTAAGCAATAGCTCTTATGCTAAGGATAAGTAATTTAAATATAAGTACTTAAGCCTTATTTGCCCATTGGCGAAGTATGAATTTCTGTACTTTACCGGTTGAGGTACGCGGTAAATCTACGAAGATAATCTTTTTGGGTACTTTAAACCGAGCCATGTTTTGACGGCAATACTCCACGACCTCTTCTTCAGTTAAAGTTGCTCCCTCAACTAACTTAATAAAGGCGCAAGGCACTTCGCCCCATTTTTCATCGTACTTCGCAACTACTGCTACATCTTGAATCTGCGGATGGCGATATAGGGTATCTTCTAGCTCAATACTGGAAATATTTTCGCCCCCAGAAATAATAATATCCTTAGAGCGGTCTTTGATTTCAATGTAGCCATCAGAATGCCAAACTGCTAAATCCCCCGAATGGAACCAACCACCTTCAAATGAAGCATCGGTAGTTTTGGGATTTTTGAGGTAGCCTTTCATGACAATATTGCCACGCATAAAGACTTCACCCATCGTTTGACCATCTTGGGGGACTGCTTCCAAGGTATCAGGATTAGCGACCATCAAGCCTTCTTGCATAGGGACTCGTACCCCTTGGCGAGCCTTTAGACGAGCTTTTTCTTCAGTAGAGCAAGTATTCCAATCGTTATTCCACTCACTCACTACACAAGGGCCATACGTTTCAGTTAAACCATAGACATGGGTGACACTAAAATGCATTTCTTCCATGCTTTGAATGACGGCTGCGGGGGGGGGTGCTCCGGCAGTCATGACTTTAACGGAATGATTGAGGCGTGCTTTAGATTCAGGGGGAACACCTGCAATCATGCTCAGTACGATGGGAGCGCCACAGAAATGATCTACTTTTTCTTCAGCAATCAAATCAACGATTTTATCGGCACGCACATGACGCAAACACACATTCACGCCCGCAATGGCTGCTAATGTCCAAGGGAAACACCAGCCATTACAATGAAACATGGGTAATGTCCAAAGATAACGTGACTGACTAGGCATCCCCCACGAAAGCGCATTACTTACAGCGTTGAGATAAGCCCCGCGATGATGATAGACCACACCTTTAGGATCACCTGTTGTACCGGAGGTGTAATTAAGGCTAATCGCATCCCATTCGTTAGCAGGGTTTACCCACGCAAACTCTGGGTCACCTTTAGCAATAAATTGCTCGTAGGTCATTTCACCGAGTAGCTCACCGCCTTCGAAACTAGGATCATCAATATCAATCACAGGAGGCGGATTATCCATAATAGCCAACGCTTGTTTGACTATAGGGGTCATTTCACGCTCAGTAATCAATAGCTTGCTTTCAGCATGTTGGAGAATAAACGCCACCGTAGCAGCATCTAGACGCGTATTAATCGAATTTAATACAGCTCCTACCATCGGTACGCCAAAGTGTGCCTCAAAGTGTTCCGGCAGGTTGGGGCAAATAATGGAAACTGTATCACCCACACCAATCCCACGCTGGCTTAATGCGCTGGCTAACTGTCGGCAGCGAGTATAGGTTTCGGTCCAAGTACGGCGCACTGAACCATGAATAACGGCGAGTTTGTTAGGGTAGACATCAGCGGTACGCTTTAGAAAACTCAGGGGACTTAGAGACTCATAATTGGCAGAAACGGGGTCTAAATGCTGTTGATATAGGTTCATGCGGTCTCCTTTTAGCATTGCATTACACAGCTTATTTTAGTTTAAGAGTACTTTCTGCGTAGATACAACCTATTGAACTACTGCCCAGCATAGTACTAAGCAGTAGGTTCATACTTTTAGTAGGTAGTACTCTTAACCATACAAATGAATGTTAGTTAGTCAGATTATCAGCATCATTAGGGGTCACTGTAAAGGTATAAACCGTCGGATTACCTGCTGTGACGTGAATAGTCTCAGTACCTTTCATACCACGATAATGAATATGCACTAATACATCTTGCGCGGGCATAGCCACATCTGCAATCGCTACCTCATTAAAACGACGAATTACCTGCCCACGTAGGGTCGTGACTGTAAAGTCTACTGGTAAAGGTTGACCATCCACTCCAGAAACAGCATGTAGCTCTAAACTCCCCATCAGCGGCTGTGGGTTAATAATACGGGGTGCTTCATTGGGATTTTGTACGGTATCGACTTCACTACCGGGCGCATAAGTGGGTAGAACATTAGCCTCTGGATTGTTGTTAGCATTAGTCGTCGCTTTTGGTACGCCACTCAAGCGTGGATCATTCGATGAAGTCAGGGGCGGATCAAGCGGCTCTAAAACAGGCTTATTGAGTTCGGGTGTCGGTAGAATTGCTACTGGTGGAGTCATCTCATTTGGTGGGCGTTTGGGAGTACTGGGAACGGGTTTAAGTACTGGCTCACTCACAGAGGTGGTTTGTAAATTAAAGGTAGCGCGAGTCGCTTTATCCTGACTAATTTTAATGTCCTGTACTAGATCAGCACGATCTTTAGCTTTAACTGTAATTTTATAAGCACCGGGTTCTAATAGAAAATCAGCCGAAGTCGTATAAGTCTTGCTCGCCACATGGACACCATTAGGCTTTTGTACATAAATGTTGGCACGGACAGGTGTACCACTCCCTGATGCTTTGACGAGTACTTGTAAAGTACCTTCTAATATAACAGTAGCATCATTAAGCACAGGGTTTTGATTAGTCGTGGTAACGGGCACTGGTGGTGGATTGGCGGACATAGAAGGAGGCAAAGTAAAGTTTTCTAACTTGGACTCATTCGCCACAATTTGTACGGTGCGAGTATTGCGCTTGCCATTAATACTGACGGTTGCCTTATAAGTACCCGGAGGTAACTCAAAAATACTAACATCACTATTTTGTTGCATTGCCACTTGGACATTTTGGCTATCGGTAATAATAAAATTACCTTTGGGTTTAGCCTCCAAATTAGTCGAGTCAATCAGTACCAGTTGCAATTTACCTAACACGGGAGCAGGCGCTGGAATATCTACCATCTGTGGAGTAGTACTCGGTACATTATTAACTACATTACCCGTAGTACTTGGCGTGCTACTCTGATTACTAGCTTCAGCAGGTATTGACGAGTTTAAAGTAGTTCCTTGAGTACTCGCTGAGGGCGTGCCTTGTATTTGCGGCAGCGGTAAACCTGTATCAGGTTGTTGAGCTACATCCTGAGTACTATCAGGTTCTACAATACTCGGCAACTCCGTGGGTGGCGTTGGACTAGCCGTTGTCGCAGCGGTAGAATCAACGTTGGTAGGGGTGGACGGACTTGGATTTGTTGTCGTAATAGGTGTTGTAGTAGTTGTGGATATGGTTGCATTAGGGACAGGATTAACGTTAGGTTTTTGCAGAGTACTTTTAATACCCACTACCGCAAAAACAGCTAATATCCCCAACAATACGCCTATAGCTAAGCGCTTTACTAAGGTGCTCATGCCAGAGTGCACTCCCTGTTTTCATTAATTAATAGAGACATTATAAGCCTAATGATTCAGCAGTATTGCCCAGCTTATAGCGTCAGACGTGTGCTTATCATAGCTAATTCAGCCTCAAAAGTAAGAACAACTCATTAAAGTACAATAAGACCCGTTTTAGTATTTATTTTTAAAGCGATTTAACCGCAATACCTAACCTAAGTGGCACTGGATTTAGCTTAGCCAAAGCTGATGAGTTCGGCTAAAATATAACCACCAACAGACAGATGGAGCGATGCTGTACTACACTAATAATATTTTTGAGACCGCTCTCTACCTGAAATCTATTACCTTAATTTTATCTAACTATTATTACCCCATGACACAGCTAAATCTTGAGAATTTTTTACCCTATCATCTCGTTGTGACGGCTGATTTAATCAGTCATGCTTTGGCTAAAGTGTATGCTCAACATAATATTACTATTTCAGAGTGGCGAATTTTAGCACATTTAGCGACACATGAATCACTGACCCCAGGTGAGCTAGGTCGCCTCACTAATATGGAAAAGGCTCGCGTGAGTCGTGCCTTGATTTTAATGGATAGCAAAGCACTGATTACACGCACAGGCGACAGCTTTGATAAACGTATTGCACATATTAAATTGACTGAAACAGGCAAGAACCTCTATGCCCTAATCGAACCTGAGGTGATTACATGGAATCAACAGTTTCATCACGTACTGGGTAAGGAGGGTTACCCACGATTATTGGCAGGACTCAAGCAACTAGAACAATGGGGGCAAGAACAGCGCCACCAACCCGCTTTTTATGATTGACACTTTATCTTAATAATTGGGTTCTTATTTTATTTTTTGGATAAAGTATCTTGAAAATAAAATACTCCCCATTAGAAAGGTGTCATTTCATGTACTCATTAAAAGCCCATTTAGCGCTAGGTCTAACCCTCTTTTTAGGTTACACCTCTGCACAAGCTGGAACGACTGCGGTGGAAGTAGGAGCAGGTACTTTAGGCTATACTGCTAATGTTACTAAACAAATTAATTCGAAACTCAATGTACGTCTAGGTGGAAATTACTTTTCTGCTGATGATGATTTGACTGAAGATGATGTTAATTATAAGGCAGAAGTAAAAAGCGAAAGTATTCAAGCTCTAGCCGATTGGTATCCTAGGGCAGGTGGTTTTCGCGTAACAGGGGGATTAATGAGTAACGGTAATAAAATCGCGGTTACTGCTAAGCCCAATGCTAACGCCCAATATAATATCAATGACCAAAACTATGATGGCAGTGAAGTGGGTAGCTTAACGGGAGAAATTGATTTCAAATCTGTTGCGCCTTACATAGGTATTGGTTTTGGCAATCCTATTGCAGGTAATAAGCGCTGGAGTATTACCAGTGACCTAGGTGTGATGGCTCAGGGCAAGCCTAACGCACGTTTAACCGCTACCTGTGGCTCTGCGATTGCAGGCACCCCTACCTGTACTCAGTTACAAAGTGATGTTGCGGCAGAAAGTGTTGCCTTACAAAATGATCTCAGTGATTTTGAGTGGTATCCAGTGGCTTCTATTGCACTAACTTATCGTTTCTAATATAGCGAAAATGATTAGACATCAAAGTACTCAAAGTACTTTGATGTTGTTGCTGACACAATCAATTAAATACTCACTTGACCTGAGCGCTTAGACTTTTCTGCTAATTTTTCAGCCTCGCGCTCCGCAAGCTCTTCTTCGACTTTATGAGCTAGGTGATAACTAACCCCTAACTTCGCCCATACAATCAAAGCTAATGCTAATATCACCACCAAGGCTAAATAAATCCACGGTGTATGCGGCCGATACTCTAAAATAGCTAATGGCGTAAATAGCATTACAATAGCCAGATACTCAATCCAAGTATGTTTGCTCTTAACGACTAAACGCGCTTCGCACCACTGACATTCAGTGACTAAACGTGGCATTGCACCTTTTTTGTCAGCACACATTCGATGACGAACACCATGACAGCCCACTTTAGTACAGTTTAAGCACTCTGATGATTTATTTTCTACCATAGCCCTAGTTGCCCAAAAGCTAAAGGGTACTTGTTACGTACAAGCACCTTTTAACAAAATAAAGTAAGGAAATTTAGCTTGATCCTAGACGATAGCTACGAGTGCGACGCCCATCCGACTCAACCGAATTCAAGTATACATCATAGCCCCAAATATGGTGTATATGACGTAACATTTCATAGGTGTCATTACCTAATGGACGACGCTCACTCATATAATGACTTAACGTCAACGAGCGATCGCCGCGTAGATTAACACTCTCTACCTGAATATCGGGTTCACGGTAACTTAAATTATACTGTTGGGATAAGGTTTCACGTAAATTACGATAGCCTTCATCATTATGAATCGCCTTTACCTCAATAGCATTGGCTTTGTCATCATCTTGTAAAGCAAAGAAATGGAAATCCCGCATGATTTTGGGTGACATAAACTGCAATACAAAACTCTCATCACGATAATTACGCATCACATAATGCAAGGTGTCAATCCAATTTGAACCTGCAATATCGGGAAACCACGCTTTATCTTCATCAGTAGGGTTTTCACAAATGCGACGAATATCTTTCATCATGGCAAACCCCAACGCATAGGGATTAATGCCAGAGTAATAACGACTATCAAAATCAGGTTGCGCTACCACATTAGTATGTGAAGTTAAAAACTCCATCATAAAACCATCACTGACTAAACCCTCGTCATACA
>JBDKGX010000069.1:0-12412 GCA_039797965.1 Pseudomonadota bacterium | reverse complement strand
GAGGTCGATTATCACCCGCCACATTATAAATATTAAAGTTAGTTGCAACGGCACTCCAACTATTAGTAGTGGAGACTGTGACCGTACTAGGGGTGCCCGGCCAAGTAAAAGTCGAGTTATTAGCAGCCCCTACAATAGGCATGGGGCAGGAACTACTGGTTGCGGTACTGGTAATGGTGACGGTAAGGGTTTGTACATCGGTACCCCCTTGCCCATCGCTTACGGTTACTTGGACGTCATAGGTATTATTTTTATCACTGTCCATCGGGTGGTAATAATAAGGCGTATGTCCAAAGCTCAATACACCAGTAGTAGAGTCAATAGTAAAGCGAGCTGCATCTACACCCCCCGTGATACTATAGACTAAAGTGTTGTTATCTAAGTCAATAGCAGTCACGGTAGTAACCGTTTGTTGAGTTTCGTCTTGGCTTAATGTAGCACTAGTGCCTGCACCATTACTGGTGATGGTAGGTGGGGCATTACTACATACAGCGCCCGCACCATAAACATCTAAAAAGTTATTATCAGAAGCATTACCCCACCCTAAGTTAGTAAATTGGTTGCTCACGTTACTGAGGGTTGAGTTATTAGGAATATTAAAGGGGTCATTATTCGCCATCACTTCGACGGGGCCCATACAGGTATTAGGATTAACAAAGCTAAAGGCCTCTAGTTCAACACCTGCTTGCCAGTTAAAGGCGCTATTGCCCATCGGGGTAAACGTAAATGATAAATAGTCCTTGGTAGGTGATTCGGTGGGGGCATTAGTGCGTGAGCTCATTGACCAAATCACATTAGCAACAGCACTTTGTATGTCACTAGGCACAAATTGACTCGCCCCCGCCCCAGTAGGGGCAGTTAAAGTGACTTGACCGGTAAGATTGAGATTAGTTGTGGGCGCTGTGGAAGGGCGCATGTAGACATGATAACGATTATCCGGTGCTCGTCTAACACTATATTCCAGTACTTGAGCCGCTTGGCTAAGAGCAGGTAATAACAATAAGCTCAACAAGCAGTATTTAATGAAGGTTGTTAGGGAGAATATTCGTACCTTGGTGCCAGTCGATATCTGGCAAGGTTTTAGAGTCATGGGTATAGCTCCTGATCTATCCTGCTGCTTTGTGCGGCAATCAGTTTTAATAATTAATATAGGGATGCACAGGTTTAGAATAATGACGTAGTAATAGCCTAATTTTTATTAAAAATGGTATTTAATGGGTGATACGACGCCTACTAAGGTCGCTAAACTATTACATAATTTATGGCTATATTCAAAGTGTGAATAATTTAAAGTACTTAGACTTTAGTTATAAGTTATTTTTTCCGGTTTTATAAGGCGTTATGACCTACCATGCTATTAGACAAAGACGTTTTGTGGTGATTTCAGTATGATAGCGACGCGCTAGCAGCCCCCGATCTGTTGGCTAAATCCCAGCTAAGCGTGCAAAAGATGTGTGTTGTCTTAGGAGTGTATTATGGAATTATTTAGTTATTTTCGTTCGTCTGCAGCGTTTCGAGTACGCTTAGCCCTCAATCTAAAGGGCATCGCCTATACTACGATCCCCATTAGTTTACTCAAAGGTGAGGAGCGTTCGGCACAGTACTTGAGCATTAACCCTCAAGGGTTTGTTCCTGCTTTGCGACTGGACAATGGGCAAGTACTCACGCAGTCACAAGCTATTATTGAGTACTTAGATGAGCAGTATCCTGAAAAGCCGTTATTTTCAGACGATCCCGTGGTTAAAGCTCAACAGCGAGCCTTGGCGTCCATTGTGGCTTGTGATATCCATCCGCTAAATAATTTAAGGGTACTGAGCTATCTAGAAAATAAATTTGGCGCGGGGACAGAGGAAAAAGATGCTTGGTATCGATACTGGATTAAACAGGGTTTTGAGGTGATCGAAACCTTATTACAAGATCATGCAGGGCGCTTTACTTGGGGCGACACCCCTTCGGTAGGGGATGTATTTTTATTGCCGCAAACTTTTAATGCCTTACGCTTTAATGTACCGATGGATCATTATCCTACCATTATGACGATCTACAATAATTGTTTAGAAGTGCCTGAAATTATTGCGGCTACCCCTGCCAATCAACCGGATGCTTTTTAGTTGGTAAGCCATTTTTAGTAGTTGAAGAAGTACTCAGACTGTTAGTTTTTTTGAGGGGGGAGCGGCTTAGTACTTCTTCAATATAATTACTGGCGCAACTAGTTATAAGAATGGCTAGTTATCTCAAGCTGACACGCTATAATAATCCCCATCGCTAACGCTAGGAGATGTATTATGTCAGCTTTACTCTGGCAACCTAACCCTTCTCATATTCCCACCACCTTGTTGTATCAATTCATGCAATGGGTCAATGCTAAAACTGCCCAATCCTTTGAAACTTATGATGCATTTTACCAATGGTCTATTCGTGACAATGTCCAGTTTTGGTCATTATGGTGGGATTATGCACAAGTACTCGGCTCTAAAGGTGAGCAAGTACTCATCGAGGGTGACGATATTGAAAAAGCCGTTTGGTTTCCCGATGCCACGCTCAATTTTGCTGAAAATTTATTGCGTGAACCCGAAACGGGCGGTGATACGGTTGTCATTTACTTCAAAGCCGAAGATCAGCCCACGCGCACGCTGACTTTTAATCAAGTACTCGATCAAACCCAACGAGTTGCCGCATGGCTTAAAGCGCAGGGAGTACAAGCAGGTGATAGAGTCGCAGGCTATGTGGCGAATACCCCCGAAACCGTGATTGCTATGTTGGCTGCGACCAGTTTAGGTGCGATTTGGACTTCAACCTCGCCGGATTTTGGTGAGGATAGTGTGATTGAGCGCTTTGGGCAAACCGAACCTAAAGTACTCTTTGCGGTGGATGGCTATCGCTATAATGGCAAAGGTTTGGATATTCGTCCTAAAGTCACTGCCGTACAAAATGCCATCCCCAGCATTCAACACACCGTCGTTATACCCTTTTTAGCGTTAGAGTCAGAGTCTATCGGTACCGCGTGGGCTGAAGTACTGCAAACCCCTAGTACTCCCTTAACATTTATACCACGCCACTTTAATGATCCTTTATATATTTTGTATTCATCCGGTACGACTGGAAAGCCTAAATGTATTACGCATAAAGTTGGGGGCGTGTTGTTGCAACATTTAAAAGAGCAGCAATTACATAGTGATATTCGCCCCCATGACAAAGTGTTTTATTTCACCACTTGTGGCTGGATGATGTGGAACTGGTTAGTGAGTGTATTAGCCTCCAAAGCGGCTTTAGTGTTGTATGAAGGTTCGCCGTTTTATCCTTCAGGCAACGTACTGTGGGATTATGCCGATGAAGTAGGAGTGACTTTATTTGGCACATCGGCTAAGTACTTGGAAGCCTTAAATAAGGGGGGATTTACCCCGAAAACAACCCATGATTTGAGTACTTTACGCACGATTTGCTCGACAGGCTCAGTACTCGCTCCTGAAAGTTTTGATTATGTATATCAAGGCATTAAAACGGAGGTGTGTTTGTCGTCCATTTCGGGTGGAACTGATATTGTGTCCTGTTTTGTATTGGGTAATCCGATTTTGCCCGTGTACAAAGGGGAAAGTCAGTGTCGGGGGTTGGGTATGGTGGTGGAGGTGTTTAATGATGAGGGGCAACCCGTCAGGGGGCAAAAGGGCGAGCTAGTCTGCACTAAAACCTTTCCTTCACAGCCGGCCTTTTTCTGGGGGGATCCGACCGGTGAAAAGCACCATAACGCTTATTTCGCGCAGTACCCGAATGTCTGGCATCACGGTGATTATGTCGAGCTGACGGAACACGGTGGGATGATTATTTATGGGCGTTCAGATGCGACCCTAAATCCGGGCGGAGTGCGGATTGGTACGGCGGAAATTTATCGTTATGTCGAACAACTCGACGAAGTACTGGAAAGTATTGCGATAGGGCAGGATTGGGACAACGATGTACGGGTCGTGTTGTTCGTAGTACTTAAAGCCAATTATCAACTCGATGAAGCACTGACTCAAAAAATCCGTACCACCATTCGCCAACACTGTACTCCGCGCCATGTACCTGCCAAAGTGATTCAAGTGGCAGCGATTCCACGCACTAAGTCGGGCAAGATTGTGGAGTTAGCGGTGCGAGAAGTAGTACATAATCGTCCGGTAAAAAATACGCATGCCTTGGCAAATCCGGAAGCCTTAGAGCTTTATCGAAATTTACCCGCCTTACAGGATTAATGAATAAGGCGTGAAAGCAGTTACCACGTTCATAGTGCGGCAACTGCTTTTTTACTGCCTTAGCCGTTAAATCACTTCTCTCAAAAGGGGCAAATTTAGCGATTAGCCCCTTTTGTCAACATCCCGCGCTCTACAATAAAATCAATAATGGTGGGTAAGCCTTGTTTAGTTTTTAAATTGCTAAATACAAAGGGACGTTCGCCGCGCATGCGTTTACTGTCTTGCTCCATAACAGTGAGAGAGGCGCCCACATACGGTGCAAGGTCAATTTTATTGATCACTAATAGGTCAGAGCGAGTAATGCCAGGCCCTCCTTTACGGGGGATTTTTTCACCTTCGGCGACATCAATCACATAGATCATCAGATCAGCTAATTCGGGGCTAAAAGTCGCAGATAAGTTGTCGCCCCCGCTTTCAATAAACACTACATCGAGATTAGGAAATTTGACTTGTAAATCTTCGACCGCTGCGAGATTCATCGAGGCATCCTCACGAATCGCAGTATGCGGGCAACCGCCTGTTTCTACACCCACAATACGCTCGACGGGAAGGGCTTCGCTACGCATTAAGAACTGGGCGTCTTCTTTGGTATAAATGTCATTGGTTACGACCGCAATATCGTAGTCATCGCGCATGGCTTTACATAGCGCATCGAGTAGGGCGGTTTTACCAGAGCCCACTGGGCCGCCAATACCCACACGGAGCGGATTAGACATAAAGTACTCCTAAAATGATTTAAATCGGTGAGTACTTTAGGCAATTTTTACGCCAAGACCTTTTAAGTACTCAAAAAGTACTTAAATCGCACTCATTTCCAACGAATACGCCTGTAACTGTCACTCTAATCATCTCGCGCCAATGCAGTAAGGTTGCGGGTAGTTACGCGCAACCTTACGCATATGGGTAGGCTGTTATTTAAATACGTCTTGAGTAAAGTTGTTGTACCAACTATAGGCATAGCTGGCATCAAACAAGCGCTCTTGTTCAGAGGTGTTTAACGCTGAGGTTCCACCACTCCCCGCAATACTTTCAATGATTTTGCCATCATTCGCTAAGCGATAAACACCAACGACTGAAATAGCGTACTCTTTGCCGACTAAGCTATAACAGCCATTAGAAAAAGCTGGGCTTTCAACTTCTAAATCATTTAATAAGGCATGAATAGCCGCTGCACAAACTTTAGCCTCTGAATTCGCGGCAAAGCCTGATTTAGGTAGCGAGTCCGCCATACAGGCATCGCCTATAACGTGAACTTTAGGGTGGCGAGTGGATTCAAAAGTGAGCTTATTGACAGGGCACCAACCCGTGCCATCAACTAAATCTACATCAAACGCTAGCTTACCGGCTTTTTGGGGTGGAATAATATTGAGTACCGCCGCTGGAAAACGATCCCCAAACTCGGTAATAGCCGTTTTGGTAGCGACTTCGACTCCCACAACACCAGCGGCTTGATCGGCTGAGTGCCACTCTAATAGCGCATTATCGGTTTTATAGCCATACAGCTCCGTCCATGCTTTCTCAAACAAAGCTTGTTTGGTAAAGCTTTGTTTAGGATCAAGGATAATAATTTTAGAGTTAGGTTTATGTTGCTTGAGATAATAAGCAATTTGGCTCGCTCGTTCATAAGGAGCCGGTGGGCAGCGATACGGATTAGGGGGAGCGGCTAGTACTACCGTACCGCCATTAGGCATAGCGTGGAGCTGATCACGGAGTAGTATTGTTTGGGTACCCGCCTTCCATGCGTGAGGAATAGTCTCACTGACTGCTGCGCTATAGCCATCAACTCGCTCATAGCGAAAGTCGATACCGGGTGATACCACGCAACGATCATAGGGATAACTAACTCCCCCCTTGGTTTTGACCAACTGACCGTCGTAGTCAATATCCGTGACTTCATCAATGACAATTTTGACTCCATGCCCTTTGAGACCGTCGTAATTAAATTGCAACGACTCTAAAGTCCGCTCACCACTGAGTACTTCGTTACTCATATAACAGGTGGTGTAAATCGCATTTTTTTCAATCAGAGTCACATCGAGAGTAGGATCTAAGCGCTTTAAGTACTTAGCGACCGTAGCGCCGCCTGTACCTCCCCCCACGACGACGACTCGTTGGTAAGCGGCTTTGACTAAGGCGGGAAATCCTAAAGTACTCAGCAGAGCACCCGCCGCTAGAGTTTTCAGTAAATGCCGACGTTGTTGATTCATCATGATGCTTGCCCCTTAACCGATCAAGCCGGGCAATGGCCCAGGATTGCTATCTTGAGTACCGAAATTATTCAGATTAAGCCCCATAAACTGAGCTATAGAAACGAGTACTTTATTATGAGGTGTGGCATTAAATTGCAAAGCCCGCCCCCCTGTAATTCCCCCATTACGCCCGCCAGCAATAATAAAGGGCATATCATCATGATTGTGCCAACCGCCATTCGCTAAATCACTACCTACAAATATAAGGGTGTTATCCAGTAAAGTACCCGTACCCTCAGGAATACTAGCGAGCTGTTCAATGAGTTTAGCCAGTTGATGGGTATACCAAGCTTTGATTTTAATAAAGTCCTCGCCACCACCGTGTGATGCCTGATGACACGTTTGACCGCTACCTGATTCAGCAATAATAGCCTCATTAACCGCATGTCCCCATGTCAACGTGACAACACGAGTGAGGTCACAGGCTAAGGCATGTACAGCAATATCCATTTGCAGACCACTAATCGTTCCCATTTGACTGGCATCACGGTATTCAGGGTTGCTCCAAAAGCCTGTACGAGTTACCTGAAAGCCTGTGGGATTAAAGTTCCATGCCGTACAAGCTCCATGATGAGTATTGAGCTTTTGCTCTAATTCACGCAGGGATTCTACATGCGTATCTAATTTGGCTTTTTCCACCGCGCCTAGTTGATGGCGTAATGTGTTGAGTTCAGACAACGTTTTGCTCATAACATTGAGGCGACGTTGGGCAATAAAGTTGTTATTAGCATTAGTGCCAAATAACGACTCAAACGCTACTAAAGGATTAGGCTCAGGGGCAACTCGTAGACCATTCGTATCAAAGGTAATGCCTGCGCTATCCCACACTGGAACAATATTGAGATTTAAATGGGGGCGAGCGGTTTGGGTTTTGAAGGTTTGTCCTAAGTAATAATCTAGGCTGACAGCCTTATCCGAGCTGCGTCCGTCCGCGCCTGTTAATAGCTTTAAAACGCCCCCCTCGTGGGTAGAGCCAGAGCCTTTCATATTCACGCCTTTGAGGAATACGCAATGTTGGCGTACACGCTCTAGGGGGGCAGTCATGGCGGGTAAAGTGAAACCACTGCCTACCCCTTGAGGGTGCCAGTGCTCAGGGCGCATACCATCGGGAAAGTATACGAAAATAGCACGACGCGGCGGCTCAGCAGCGCACGCCATATTGGCATAAGGTAAAAGTGCGCTACCCACCCTAAGCGCAGTTAGGCGCTTGAGAAATTGACGACGTTCGGTTTGTGTAGTCATGATTACTGCCTCCTTATGGTGCTCTACGCAAGGTAAAGTTGGGAGCATTCACAATACTCAACAACATAGTTTGCAAGTTATAACCATTGGCTTGATAGGTCTGTAAGTAGCTATTTAAAGCACAACTATCTGCCGCCGTTTCACGCCGTCCTGTAGCATAACGATAGTACTGCCGTGCCACACACTGTGCAGCGGTCGGGCTATCCGCGACTAAAGTACTTAAGTGCGCTAAATCATTGACCGTCAGAGTTTCATTCGGAGTGTAGGTTTCCATACCGCGTAAGACGCCACTGGCATTAATCACATTACCATTTTCTAAGCGACGGAATTGACCGGCACCATCATAGTTTTCAAAACTAAAACCAGGTCCATCTAAGTACTGATGACAACTAAAACAGCTCGTACCAGAGTTACTATGAAATAAAAAGCGTTCACGAGTGGTCATATTGGGATCAGGATCGGGGGCTTCCACTACCCCCATATTGGCAGGTTCGGGTAAGTCATGACACAGTATGCGCTCAAAAAAGAACCGTCCTCGTTTAAAAGGATGTGACTCATTGCTATTGGCATAGCGAGCCAACACTGCCCCTAAAGTGAGTAAGCCACTGCGTGAGCCATCGGCAATTGGCATTTTGACAAAGCTATTATCGGTAGCACCTGTCAGTTTATAAAAGTCAGCTAAAGTTTTATTAGCGATGACGTAGTTCGCTTGATACAACTCACGGAAGGTTTGAGTCGAGTCAAATACGACATAGTTAAAGAAGTTAATTAGTTCTTGAGACATCGCTAAACGTACCGCATCGGTATACGCCGGATAAACAGTACCGTCTTTAGGAGGGAGGAAATAAGGGTTGGTTTTTAATAGCCATTGCCCTACGAAATTACCTACTTGTTGACGGCTACGGGTAGCGGCTAATAAACGCGAGGCTTGCGTAATGCGTTGTTGCGGAGTGGCTAAGGCATTTTGATCGGCAGCACTGAGTAGTGCATCATCTGGCATAGTGCCCCAGAATAAGTACGATAAACTAGAGGCTACCTCATAAGGTGTTAGTTGGTAAGTACCCTCGGCTTGTAATACCCCTAGCTCAGAGCGATAGAGAAAGTGTGGTGACATCAGCATCCCCATGATGGTTTGCTCGACCGCATCTTTAAACGCTACCCCACTAAAGTTAGCCATGTAGCTATCCACTTCGGTAGGACTTAAGGGGCGGCGATAGGCACGTTTACCCAAGGTTTGGACAAATTGTCGACCACACGCAGTATCTTGTTGTGTGCAAGGTACCACCTTATTCCAGCTTTGTAAGACAGCTTGAGAGGCTAATTGCTCAGCTTGCCCTAAAAATGCCTCTAAGCGCGTACTCGTGATTTGGTTTTGTGCGACATTGTTATCAAAGCCATCAACCCTATTTTCTTCAGGGAGCTTGTGTAAGAGGTCTAGCTGTAAGCCTAATAAGTCATTGACGGTATTTTGATATTCCTGACGGGTGAGTAGGCGTAGACTGCGTTCACTTGCGGGGGGCGAGCCTGTACAGACTTGTGTATTGCCTGAGCCGTTATTGTTGGCATTAGGCGTGAGGACTTCTGTAATGTACGTTGCAATAGCAGAGGCACAGCCGTCTTGACAAGCCCCTGCATTCCCCGGTGGCATAGTGTCATGAATAATACGTGTTAATTCAGAGAGTTGATTGTACGAGTACTTAGTCATGGGGAGGTTGGTAAAGCCACCACTGCCATCAGCGCCATGACAACTAGCACAACCTTGGCGTTGGTATTGCTGTTGACCATATTGCAATAACGTTTGTAGCGTAATACTGGCTAAAGTACTAGCGTCACTGCTACCTGCTGTATTAAAGGCAAGTACTTGATAATCATAACTAGTACCCAGGGTGACGGTCGTATCGATATAGCTTTGGGTATTGCTACTTAACTCACTTAAAGGGCTCCAAGTACTTTCGCCGATTCTGCGTCGTTCAATTTTAAAGCCGGTTTCATTGTTACTGGTATCTTTCCAACTCAAGTTAACCTTAGTGTTATCAACAGTAGTCGCTGTTAAAGCACTGGGTGCAGTCGGTGCTACCGTAGTATTACCACTAGAACCATTATCAGTGTTATCCCCATTGTCCGTGCCACCGTCCGTTAAGCCACCTGCTTTAGCTTTGGCATCCGCTGCGTAATATTGTGCTAATGCCCATAGTACATCCTCACCGTGTAGGTCTTTGAGATGTGCCATTTGATTGCCCATTTCGGCAGGCATATTGCTACTACGACCCGCGTAGTAGTCTTCTAAGGTGGCGTGTAAATAGGTAGCCCATTGCCCTTCTAATAGAGTGCGAGTAGGGGTTAGGTTGTTGCCTGTGCCGGTATGGCAAAACATACAATTGCTTTCATGGACGGCTTTGCCTTTACTCACCAAAGCAGGGATAGTCACTTGAGGAGAAGCTTTATAACTGAGCTTGGATAAGTAGTCTGCCATCCGCTCAATTTGGGTATCTGTATAGCCTTTAGCCATCCGTGACATGACACTTGAGGCTCTTTCACCCGTGCGATAGGCTTTCATAGTGCGGATTAAATAGGTTTTATCCAAACCTGCAATCGAGGGAATGCTAGTGCCAGAGCTATAGCCATCCGTACCATGACAAGACGCACAGTTATTGACTAGCATAGCAGCTTTAATATCGGTACGGTCTTGACGTTTAGCAGTGACGCTATTGGTATAGGGAGTTGCTCCAGCACTATTAACGGCTTTGAGACGGTATTCGTATAGCTTGCCAATCACTAAGGTGGTGTCTCGATAGAGCACTGTATTGGTTTCTAAGGTCACCAGAGTACTCCAAGTACCATTAGCTTCACGACGCTCTAAGTTAAAATTGGTTTCATTCGTACTATTGTCTAACCACACCAATTCGACCTCAGTATTATCAATGACTTTACTTTGTAAATGGCTGGGGGCTTTAGGGGGCAGTACTAAGGTATCTGCTTGCCCAGTACAGCGTGTGCCATTGATAGCAACATCAATAGGAATAAGATTTAAGCCCGTGTGCGAGGCATTGAAGCCAAAAGAGATAGTACTATTAGCGGCAATAATTTTATTGTAATCAACATTATTGACCGTTACTTTGTCAGCCGTTTGACTAAATTGACCATTCCAACCTTGGGTAATTTGTTGATCTGTGGGCATAGTCCAAGAGGCATTCCAACCGTTCCACGCCCCTCCCGTATTTTTAATATCGACCGTACCTGTAAAACCGTTATCCCATTGGGTTTGAATTTGATACTTAACACTACACGAAGGGGGGGGCGGCGGGGGCGGATCGACCTGTCCAGCACATTTGACGCCATTAAGAGCAATATTGCCGGGGATATTATTTAAGCCAAGATGGGTACCGTTAAAGCCAAATTGGATTTGTCCGCCTGCGTTAATGGTGCGATTCCAGTCGACGGGAGAGACATTAACTTGATCAGTAGTTTGTTGATAGGTGCCATTCCACAGGCTCGTAATAGTTTGCCCATTGGGCATAGTCCAAGAGACTTTCCAGTTAGTAACCGCATCGCCCGTATTTTTGATTTTGACATCAGCGGTAAAACCATTCGTCCATACACTAGGTAGGGTATAGCTGACTTCACAAGCGACGGTAGGGGGTTTAGGCGGTAAGGGGTTACCTTCACACAAAACGCCGTTTACTGCGACATTCGTGGGAATATGGTTAGTGCCGCTATGAGTGCCATTAAAGCCAAAGGACACATTGGATCCTGTAGCTACAGCAGCATTCCAGCTCGCATTAGTCACAGTAACATTAGCACCACTTTGGGTAGAGCTACCGTTCCATAAACCAGTGATAGTTTGCCCATTGAGCATACTCCACGTGACGCGCCAATTAGCCCATGTATCTCCAGTATTGGTGATACTGACATTCGCGGTAAAACCATTGCCCCATTGACTGGGAACTGTGTAGTTGACCTTACAACTATTAGCTGCCCAAGTGAGTGGGCTAAACACTAATAAACTAATAGCGAGAAGGCTATAGAGTAGATACTGCCGACAATAGTATGCGGGCAAAGCAAACACGTTGCTTTGAAGCTTATTTTTCATGCTTTTCCCTCGCTGGAAGACTGACACACTTAACCAGAGCTAGGCTATCCAGTGTAGGGAGTATGATCAAAACTTTCAATGAATAACGGATATATCGTGAGAAAAAATTTATTGTTTCCCAGTGCTTTAGTAGAGAATAGCAGGTGCAATCAACCAATAAAGGGTAATAAAAAAGTAGTTTTTTGAAGGGAGGCTATTTAGTATTGAGTACTGTTTTCTCCCCTAGACAAGGCAGAGCCCTTTGCTTACAATCCGCCGCGTCATTGGGGAGTAGCCTCCTTATTTTAGGGTTTACATCAACATACTTGTTGCAAATGACATGGTGTAAACGGCTCCGGTTTGGCAAGACCTTTGACTTTAATACCTTCCATCAGCCGGAGAGGGTGTTAAAGTCATAGGTATTTGTCCGGCTTAGGAGTTTGTTTTGGAAGCGTTTCTCGTCTCTACAGGCATTGTTGCCCTCGCCGAAATGGGTGATAAAACCCAGTTATTATCCTTAGTGCTCGCGGCTAAATTTCGCCGTCCTATTCCTATTATTCTTGGAATCTTAGTCGCCACCTTATTGAATCATGCCTTAGCAGGTGCGGTAGGTACTTGGCTCA
>JBDKGX010000068.1:0-12562 GCA_039797965.1 Pseudomonadota bacterium | reverse complement strand
GTATCCGTGGGTAAAGCGGATGCTGTCAGCGTAGACCCACGCCCGGCTGATTTTTTCCAAGCCATCCGTTCAGCAGAGGTCAACCTGCTGACCGCCGCCGCTGCCAAAATACCGATCCGCAGCCACGGCGAAGGCACTCAAAGCCTGTCGGTGCTACTGCTGTTCAGTGCTTACCTGAAAACCCGCCTGAAAGCCGACATTGACCGATTGGCTGATCCCATTATTGCCATCGAAGAGCCGGAATCACACCTGCACCCGAATGCCATCCGCGCACTGTGGCCTATCCTGCGGGGCTTGCCGGGGCAAAAGATCATTGCCACCCATTCCGGCGACATCTTGTCAGAAATCCCGATTGCCAACCTGCGGCGGCTCAACAAGGAAAACAGCGGTTGTGAATGCTGCGAGTTGCCTGCTAATTGCCTAACACCGGAAGAAAGCCGAAAATTCAACCACCATGTCCGCCGTAACCGGGGCGAACTGCTGTTTGCCCGCCAATGGCTGTTGGTGGAAGGCGAAACCGACGTATCCGTACTGGCGGAATGCGCCGACCTGCTAGGCATCGACCTGAATGCACACAGTATCCGCATTGTGGAATGCAGTCAGGCAGGTGGGCCGGGTATTTTTATCAAAGCGGCTGATGCTCTGAACATCGGCTGGCATTTGGTCGCAGATAATGATCAAGGTGGTTTGGGGTATGTGGACAGTGCCAAAGAACTCCTGAATGCTCGGAATGAGCAAGATTACATCTCTGTACTTGGTCATGAAAATACAGATATTTTGCTGTGTTGTTCGGGTTATGGTGCTCCTTATCGGGCAGGCGTTGGCTGGCAAAAAGTGGCGGAATTGACTGAACCAGAAGGTAGTGATGCTTATTGGAAGCAAGTCTATAAGATTATTAACAAGGGGCGTTTTTCCAAACCTGCGGCAGCACTGGAAGCCCTGATGCTGATGCGTGACAAGGGCGAAAGTGGTGTTCCGTCTGAAATCAGGGGTATCCTAGAAAAAGTGTCAAGCCAACCAGAGGAAACACCTCATGATCCAGCGTGAACAACTGAATGAGCTTCAACAGGAAGCCGTCGATTGGCAAGATGGCGCATTACTGGTGTTGGCAGGCCCCGGTTCTGGCAAAACCGCCGTACTGACACTCCGCATCGCCCAACTCATCCACAACACCCCGGATGAAAACTTCAGAATTCTTGGTCTGACCTTCACCGTCAAGGCAGCAGGCGAAATGCGTGACCGCATCAGCCAGCTACTGACCGAGAACAACCGCCGTGTTCACATCTGCACCTTCCATTCATTCTGCACCGATCTGCTGCGCCAGCATGGCAGCCATCTGGGGCTGAAACCCGATTTCACGGTGATCAGTGATGACAAAGATCGTCTGGCACTTATCAAAAAGTTGGACGTGGATTCGCCAGAAGATACCCTCAAAGTCATTGATAAACTGTTCACCTACGGGCTTAGCACCGCTGACTTGCGGCAACACGCGGCACAAACCCAAGATGACAGCTACCAAAACTGGGCAACCCTATTTGAGCAATACCTAGCGGCATTAACAGCAGAAAACCAACTGGATTTTGGCGCAATGCTGCACTTCACTCAGCAGCTATTGCAAACCAAACCGCGCATTGCCCGCCAAGTCAGGACAGTCTACCGCTACATCTGTGTGGATGAGTTTCAAGATACCAACAAAGCCCAGTATCAGGTACTCCAAGCCATCGTCAACACTGAGCAACCCAACCTGTTTGTAGTGGCAGATGATGACCAAATTATTTACCAATGGAATGGTGCTGACCCCAATCGGCTGGAGGCATTAAAAGCAGATTATCAACCCAGTGTTTTGCAGTTACCCGATAATTACCGTTGCCCGAAAGAAGTGGTAGAGCTTGCCAACCGCCTGATCCAACACAATACCAGCCGGATTACCAGCAAGACACCCAGCATCTCCCAGAGCGGGCAAACAGGCATTATTGACTTGCAATCGTTCCCGCATTTTGAGGCAGAACTGGTGGGGCTTGCCCAGCAACTGCAAACAATCCCTGACAGGCAACGGGAAAAATGTCTGGTGATTGCCCGCACCAATAAACTACTAACCCAAGCCGAACGACAGCTAAAAGCAGCAGGTATCAACGCTGAAATTGTCACCCGCAATCAGGATTTCTCCAGTCCGTTAATGCTGGCTATCTATTACAGCCTGAAACTGGCGAATGCTAGCGATTCCCGCAGTATATTTAATAAGCTGTGTGCAGCAACCACCGCTGCTTTATCGAACCAGATTATCCTGTCAGCCGAGGAAATTGCATCCAAAGCCAGCATGGAAAGTACTGCATTATTGCGGGCGTTTTTTGAAGAAACCTGTAACTATGCACAGCTCAAAACCTTCTGTGAGGCAGGCATCCGCTACTTGTGCGATAGCCTGAATTTTCACGCTTTTGTTGAGGAAAGCATTCGCTACTTCGATAACTTAAACCAAGGTAAAACACCAGAGTCCGCTGAAAACTTCCCTGATTATCCAGCAGATAAGGAAAACTGGCAGCGCATTGTCACAGATGCACAACGCAAATACGGTGATAACTTGAGTTTGCATGTGCTACTCCAAGAAATGGATTTGACTCCAAAATCCAAAGAGCTAGCACGTGATTGCGTGCGTTTACAGACAGTGCATACAGCAAAAGGCACGGAGTTTGAACACGTTTATTTGATTGCGTTGGCAGAAGAACAATTTCCTACTTATTTCGCCGTAAAACAAGGTTCAAAATCCATTGAAGAGGAACGCCGCAATTGTTTTGTTGCCATTACTAGAACCACTAACACACTCTATTTAAGTTATTCAAAATCCTATTTTGGTTGGAAAAAGTCCCCTTCTAGATTTTTAAAAGAAATGGGTCTTTTAACTAATATTTAGTTAAGAGATGTCTACATATTTTAAATATAGGGTTACAGAGTGAAAATTTACTTACATAAAAAATGGATGAAGCTATATCTTAAGTTATTAAATAAAGTTAATAGTGATTTATGACACTGACAACTTACCCTGCTTTATGGTCAATCCAGTTTTATCAACGTTTTATTTCACCTTATAAAGGCTTTCGTTGTGCTCATGCTACCCTGCATAAAGGTGACTCCTGTTCGCAAGCCATTAAAAAAATTATTATCGAGCACGGTATTGGGCACAGTAGAGCGTTAATTAAAGACCGATTTGCTGAGTGTCGAGCAGCAGCGATGCAATTACAGCTAGGACAGGTCTTAAGTACTCGCGATGATGAAGACGAGGACACCCAGCGGTGCAAAAAACGTCAAGAGTTAACTAATGACTGTGGTTGTGATATCGCCGAGGCAGGGTGTGATATTGCCCGCAACTCTAAAGGTAAGCGTGATTGCTTACCGGATGTCCATTGTGTACCCGACTGTGGGTGTGGGTTCTAAACTCAAGAAAACTAAAAAGTGCTATGCTTGTAAGACGTTGTTAATCCCAAAAGGAGCTATTCCATGTTGGTGAAATTCACTAATACTAATGGTATGAGCGTCACCATGCGTGAAGCAGATGCCAAATCCATGATTCTAAATATGGGTACTAGTGGCACTATCCCCAGTGCTATTCGCGCTGAAGATTTACCCACTGCCTTAGCCACGTTACAAAGCGCCCTCAAAGCGGCTCAAGACGCTCAAAACCCACATCGTGATGAAGAAGACGGTGGCGCTGTTAGTCCTAATGCCCGTGCTTATCCCTTGATGGAGTTAATCAAACAGTCCATTAAAGACCAGAAGGCGGTGATGTGGGAGTACTCTAACGATATCGCCCTTTAATGCCTTAATACTTGGAGCAAGTACTCTAAAGCACTGGGCATTTGCTCCAAAGTTAAACGCGCATGCCCGAATAATACGTAAGTATGGGGCGTATTATTTTCTAATACCTCATAAACCTCACCCCCTAAGCCAGCTTGTTGTAAACGTTGCTTAAGTACTTGAGCTTCAAATGGCTGGTGCAATCGTACATAAGTATTCATCCCACTCACCGACGGCATAACTTGAAGTACTTCGCGCCCCTTTTGCTCTAAGTACTCGGTACAGACTTGGCGGCGTTGGTTATAAATAGCACGAGTACTGGCTAAATGGTTGCCCAAGTAACCATACTGGATAAAAAGTGCCAATTGTTGTTGCAATAAATAGCTCGGTTGCAAACCTAACGTATTGAGTACTTGCGCCATTGAATCGGCTAAAGCAGGGGGCACCACCATCCACCCCAAACGTAAGTCGGGCAACAATAATTTGCTCATGGTGCCGACGTGAATCACCTGTTGCGCTTGTGGATAAGATAATAACGAAGGGGCAGGATGTTGGTTATAACTGTACTCCGCCGCATAATCGTCCTCAATCAACCAAGTACTGTGGCGGTGGCTATATTCCAACCATGCTTCACGTCGAGCCACACTCATCACATAACCAGTCGGGTATTGGGCATTGGGCGTTAAAATCGCTAGTTTAGCTTTATAGTCGGGTAGCTGTGCACCGGCTGTATCCACTTCAACGGTTTTAAGGGTCAAATCGGCTTGACTTAATGCCGCTTTACAACCCTCCCAACAGGGGTTTTCGACGATAGCCATATCGCCTTGATTCGCGAGTACTTGAGCTAATGCACTCAATGCACCTTGAGTTCCAGTGGTGATCAATAAGCATTTTAAATCAGGTACTTGAATGCCCCGATACCGTGCTAAAAAATCACGTAAAGCCTGTTTAAGGGACAATACGCCACCTTGGCGTTGATAATAACCCTGAGTACTTTGCCAAGCTTCGCGTTGTAGGTTCAACCATTGTTTGAGTGGGAATAACTGGAGATCAGGCAAACTGGTTTGCAGTAAATCGGGGGTATGATTGAGTTTATAGCGGCGTGCGGTCGCAATGGTTTGCCCGCGTTGGGATAAATTTAAACTAGTATGAGTACTGGGCTTACTACGCATCAACGGCGTAGGTTGATAGCAAATTTGTGTACCGCCTTTGCCCACACCAAGGACTAAGCCATCTAAGCGCAACATTTCATAACACTCGACCACTACACCTCGCGAAATATTTAAGGCTTCAGCCAGTACTCGTGTGGCAGGTAAGCGTTCGGCAAAAAGCCATTGCCCTTGAATAATTTGTTGATGAATATGTCCATGTAGTTGGCGTGCTAATGGCATGGCAATGGTGCGATCTAGAGTAATTTGACTGAGGTCTATTGGCATTTATGGTCTATTGAATAAGTACTTATGGTACTCGTCATTAGACCACAAAGTATTTTAAGGTAGTACCGTATTACCCAAAGGAATTTAATAATGTCTCGCACTCGTGATTTAGCCCCCAGCGCCCGCGCTACAGTCAAACAAACGGCCAAACGCGCTGATTATGAAATCCAAACGTTATATCAAATTATTGATGAAGCCTTAGTGGGTGTGGTAGCGGTGTCGATTGATAATGAGCCAGTGGCTATCCCGATGATGGTGGCACGCATTGGTGAAACGATTTATCTACACGGTTCACGCACTTCACGCTTGATTAAGCATTTAAGTGCAGGTCATCCGGTGTGTGTGACCTTTACCCATTTGGATGGGATTGTAGTGGCACGTTCGGGTATGAATTGCTCTGCTAATTATCGCTCAGCCCTCGTACATGGTGTGGGGCAGGTTATTGAGGGTGAGGAAAAAGCTAAACGCTTGATGGATATTACTTATGCGATTATCCCCAGTTCCGAAGGTGATTATCGCCACTTGCATGATAATGAAATCAAGGCAACTAGCCTTATTGCGATTTCACTGACCGAAGCGGCTTGCAAAGTGCGTACAGGGGAGCCAAATGATGATACCGATGATAAAGGTTTGCCGTATTGGGCTGGGGTGATTCCCTTGCATCATACTTATGGCGAGCCGATTCCCTCAAGCGATTTACCAGAGGGTATTGCGACACCCGAGTATGCGTTGAAGTTTCCATTGCGGAAATAAAGCCTCATGCCTTTGCGCTTCTCTCGTAAAAGTATGAGGAGCGCTATACAAGATAAGGATTACAAAGTACTCAAGTACTCTACTCGTTTTAAGATTTTATCGCGCCATTTGGGGGTTAAACCTTGGCAATCGGCTAAGGTTTGCAACGTATTTAGCTCAGGGCGATGTTTTGCATAAGTACTTAAAAATTGTCGTACTGAAATCATATTAGGGCGTTCTAATAAGCTAATCTCATCACCCACTCGTAAGAGACCCCCTTGAAGTACTCGATAATACCAACCGTGTAAGTATTGACTATCAATCACTTTTACAATGTCATCATTGCCAAATTTATCATTGATCTTCCAACACGGTGATCGGGGTTGGGAGACTTGCACCACCACTTCGCCCATTTGCAAAATGTCACCGATGTGAATCGTGTCCTCAGTCATACCCGCAGTACTAATATTTTCGCCCATACTGCCGAAAATGAATTTTTCAGCGAGATCAGGAAAGGTTTGTTTAAGTACTTCATAACTCGTTTGTGAGTATTGATGCAGCGCTTTTTCTAGCCCGCCGTGAACTTTTTTATCCGCTTGAATATCGCTTTGTAGTCCGGTTTCCGTGACTAGAGAAGACTCCAGATGGGTTTTATAAATCCCAGTGGGAGCGTAGCGGTCGCCGATGAGTTGAGTTTGTTTAGCGGCAAAAAGATAATCTAAGCGCCCAGTACTTGGCATATTAGTCCCCTTGAGGTGGTGTTGCTTTGAGGCGGGCTTGTTGCTGTAAATAGCGAGTGGTCAGCGTATCGAGCTGGCTAGCAAACTGTTTGCGATCATTTTGATTAAAGGGGGCAGGCCCTCCAGTATCAATGCCACTACTGCGTAAGGTATCCATAAAATCGCGCATACTCAGCTTAGCTTTAATGGTATCAGTTGAATACAACTCGCCACGGGGATTCAGCGCATTCGCACCTTTGTCGAGTACTTCAGCCGCCAGTGGAATATCAGCGGTAATCACTAAATCCCCTGCTTGAATCCGTTTAACGATTTCATTGTCGGCGACATCAAAGCCAGAGCCGACTTGCAGTGTACTAATATGGGGTAGTTTTGGTACGCGCAAGGGTTGATTCGCCACTAAAGTGAGCTTTAAACCCGTGCGTTCAGCACTGCGAAACAAAATTTCTTTAATAACGACAGGGCAAGCATCGGCATCGACCCAGATATGCATTCATGTAGTCCTCTATTGAAACCTAAATCCATGACTGGTTTTGGATTTTCTGGCTCAAAAAATCAATAAAAGTACGTACCTTAGCACTTAAGTACTCACGATTAATATAAGCGGCGTACAAAATGGCAGAGTTATGCTCATAGTCAGGAAGTACTCGGACTAATGTACCCGTTTTTAAGTCATCTTGAATAATAGGGTGCGGTAAATACGCTATTCCCAGCCCTGATTTAACAAGATGATATTCCATAAGAGTATCATTGGTATACATGACAGCAGGTAGGTGATAGTCCACCACGTCCTGCTCGTGAGTAAGCTTCTGTTGAATGACGGTATGTGTAGGCAATATACACTGGTGATGAGCTAGATCCTGTGGGGTTTGGGGATTGCCACGCTCTGCCAAGTAGGTATGTGAGGCCACTAAGAAAAACTCAATAGTTGCAATAGGTTTTACAATAAGTGAGGGCAAAGGTTCATCAGTTACGCGCAGAGCTAAATCATAACCCTCACTCAGTAAATCCACATGACGATTATCTAGCCCTAATACAATAGTGACTTCTGGATAAAGGGCGTGATAATCAGCAAGCCATTGGGCAAATTGTGGTGTGGCTAACCAGCCAGGCGCTGCAATTTTAAGCTGACCTTTAGGTTTTAAACGCCCTGCGCTGGCTCGTTCGCTGGCTTGATCCAGTAGCGCTAATGCTTCGCTGGCTTCAGCAAAAAATTGCTGTCCTACCTCAGTAGTACTAACTCGTCGGCTGGTACGAGTTAGTAAGCGAGCTTGTAAATGGTTTTCTAAAAACGCAACGTGCTTACTCACCATTGCCGTTGATAGGTGGAGCTGGTCAGCGGCTTTGGTAAAGCTACCTAATCTCACTACTTGCTTAAAGATGTTAATGCTGGTGATTAAATCCATACTTGATCGTTTCCAAATAAGAAATAGTGCGCCACTAATCGCTACCTAGATCATCGTGCGGCACCTTTATAAACTAAACTGAATTAGTCAACTTTACAGCATTACTGTTAAACAAAATTAAGGAATATAAAATGTCACTTAGCACCACACTAGACCGCTTTCAACCCTATACATTAGGGCTATTACGTATTGTAACGGGTTATTTATTTATGCTGCATGGTACTACCAAGTTGTTTCATGTGCCTTACGTTGAAATGTTTGCCAATGTGCCGGTGGGTTCGATTTTCTGGATAGCAGGCGTATTAGAATTAATACTAGGTATCATGTTAGTACTGGGTTTGTTTACGCGCCTTGCTGCCTTTATTGCCTCTGGTGAAATGGCGTTTGCTTATTTTATGGGGCATGTGGCAGGAGCGTCGTCTAGTTTCTTACTCCCTATTTTAAATAGTGGTGAATTAGCCGTGACTTGGTGCTTTGTGTTTCTATTTGTTGCTACTGCGGGTGGCGGCGCGTTTGCACTGGATAAACTCATTGCTACTAAGCAACCTCAACTGGTTTAAGATAGTCTTTAATTAGTTGTTCACTCATCTTTATTGTTATTGACTCTAAAGCCCTACCGCTATGCTAGTGGTGGGGCTTTAATGTTATTCAGTCGCAGAGTGTTCAGTGTTTTGCGCTTGAGCTTCTTGCCATTGCCGCAGAGCTTCATAATACACATCCCACACACAAGGCACGCAGCCACTTTCACAACATTCATTGGGGGCGGGTGGGGTAGGGGCTTCATTCATAGTACTTACCACAGACTAAAAACTTTATTTTAAGCCTTTTTAGCCGCTTGTTGCTATGTGTCAGATCGTTAATTTACTACCTAAATCTACATAAAAAATGTGCATTAATAGTAATGGGTAGAGTATCCAATAGTTTTTCAAGCTTTTGATTTTTATTGTTTTAGTATTGTTGGTAGGCTTAGTAAACCACTAATCCTTTTAAAAACCACCTTTAAAAGTCTTTGTATTTGCTGCAGTGCAACAATTTTTGCTATAATTATTTGAACCAAAGCGCTTGTTGTTGCGTCGCAGCAATTAGTTAAATAATTGAAATACGAAATGAATCAACTGAGATTAACTATGAAAAACTTTGTCTTATTAGGTCACTTATGGAAACGAGCTATTGAGTTCGTCAATGAGGCCAGTGCAGATCGTTATATTGCTAAACATTGCCAAGGGATTAACTACGAAAAGTACTCCGAAGAAGAGCTGAGCACCCGTTTGGCAGGGTGTGATACTAAATATATTACTTATGCAAATGAACAAGATAATGCCCGTGGCGTGATTGTGGTTCGTGAGTTTTAAGATATTATGTTTGATCAACCGCTAGAATCCCTCTCCCTCTCTCTGATCTATCAATCCTAGCTAGGAGGAGTGATAGTTTTCCTGCCTTATTTAGCTAATTAGTTTCTGATTAGTCTCTGTTTAAAACCCCTCATCCAGTCTTTTTTTTCAGGTAAGTACTGCGTACTGATCAGCCTGTTTTACCTATTTAAATCCTTTTATCTTATGCCAATGGCTGACACTGTGCAGGAGTACTTTTATACTTGTGATCACAAATACACACCACGGAGTTGCATGATGTTAATTGGTATTTTGGAAACGGGGATTGCACCGAATGAGCTGTCACCTACACACGGTACATATAGCACTATGTTCCAACAGCTATTGGGCGGTGTTACTAGTGATTGGACGTTTAAAGTCTATAAAGTACTCGATTTAGACTTGCCGCAATCGCCACAGGAGTGTGAGGGCTGGTTGATCACAGGTTCGCGGCATGGGGTGTATGATAATTTACCGTGGATTGAGCCTTTGAAAGCCTTTATTCGGGAGATTCATGCGGCGAAACAGCCTTTGATTGGGATTTGTTTTGGGCATCAGATTATTGCTGAGGCCTTGGGCGGTAAAGTGGTTAAGTCGCCCAAGGGGTGGGGGTTGGGGTTGCATGAGTATGAGGTTAAGTCTGCAATTCCGCATTTACCAGAGACAGAGGCGGTGGGGCAATTAAAGATTCATGCGATGCATCAAGATCAGGTCGTGCAGTTGCCGCCGGATGCTAAAGTACTGGCGAGTTCGGAGTTTTGTGAGTATGCGGGGCTAGTGTATGGCGATCATATTTTTACGTTGCAGGGGCATCCTGAGTTTTCGCAGGAGTTTGAAGAGGCGTTGATTCGGTTACGCACGGGGGCGGTGTTTCCAAAAGAAAAGGCGAGTGAGGCTATAGAGACGATGACGGTTGATCCGGATACGAAGGTGTTAGCGCAGTGGATGGCGAGTTTCTTTCAGGCACAGCGCCCGTAGTTTGCCCCTATTTGAAGCCTTGCTCCTAAGAAGGAGCAGGGTATTTTAGCGCGGTTTCTTGCAACACAGGCGTCTACGCCCATTTTCCCTATCCACTGCGTGACCTCTGCATAGCTTTCATGCACACTATGGCGCTTTCAACTGTGGATAAATAAATCATAATGAGTCGGTTGTTACGTTCTGGCGCTGTGATTAGTGCTATGACTATGATTTCGCGGGTCATGGGCTTAGTACGTGATCAAATTGTTGCTCGATACTTTCCCGTCGATGGTGCAACAGATGCGTTTTTCGTGGCGTTTAAAATTCCTAATCTATTACGCCGCATGTTTGCCGAAGGGGCTTTTTCCTTAGCCTTTGTGCCTATTTTGTCAGAATATAAAGAAAAGCAAAGTCGTGAAGCCTTACAAAATTTAATTGATCATGTTGCCGGAGCCTTGGCACTCATCCTGTTTATCATAACGGTCATAGGGATTATTGCCGCGCCTTTATTGATTTGGGTTTTTGCGCCAGGGTTTGGTGCTAAGCCGGATGCTCAACCTGAGTTGGCAGCAGAGTTATTACGCATTACCTTTCCGTATATTTTATTTATTTCATTGGCGGCTTTAGTCACTGGAATACTCAATACCTTTAGCAAATTTGCAATACCTGCGTTAACCCCTGTACTGCTGAATATCATTATGATTATAGCGGCTGTTTGGGCAGCTCCTTATTTTGATCAGCCGATTGTGGCGTTGGCGTGGGGGGTATTTTTTGCCGGTATTGCTCAGTTAGTGTTTCAGTTGCCGACTCTCTATAAATTAGGGCTCATGCCAAAGTTTAAGTATCAGCGTGGACATGAGGGCGTGTCGCGTATTATGAAATTAATGCTGCCCGCGATTTTTGGCTCGTCCGTAGCGCAACTGAATCTACTCCTAAATACCATTATTGCCTCGTATTTAGTGGTCGGTAGTGTCAGTTGGCTCTATTTTTCCGATCGTTTTGTGGAGTTGCCGTTAGCGATTGTGGGGGTAGCGATTGGTACGGTGATATTGCCCAGACTGTCTAGTAATCACGCCACTAAAGATGAAACCGAATTCCGTCAAACGCTAGATTGGGCATTACGTTTAGGTTTAATTATTGCGTTGCCTGCCACCTTAGGTTTGATTTTATTAGCTAAACCGATTTTAGCCACCGTGATGATGTACGGGGCTTATACATGGCGTGATGTGGAAATGTCGGGTTTGAGTTTGATGACTTACTCTATTGGTTTACCCGCTTTTATCTTAGTGAAACTACTAGCCCCTGGTTTTTATTCGCGTCAAGATACTAAAACGCCTGTGCGGATTGGGGTGATTGCAGTAGTGTCGAATATGATTTTTAACGTATTGATTGTGTTACCTTGGTACTGGTTTGAGTTACCCGGTGCCCATGCAGGCTTAGCCTTAGCAACCGCTTTAGCAGGGTTTGTCAATGCAGGATTATTATTTATTGCCCTACGTCGTGAGCAAGTACTCAGTACTCAACAAGGTTGGGGTAAATATGTGATGCAATTAGTACTAGCCTGTCTGGTGTCGGGGCTAATCGTGTGGTTATTAACGCCAGCAGACAGTTGGTGGCAAACCGCCTCGGCTTTATATCGTATAGGGGCGTTATTGGGATTATTAATCGTGTCAGTAGTAAGTTATTTAGTCACTTTGCAGCTAACAGGGATGAAGTTGCGCCAGATGTTATACCGCTAGTGACCTAGTAGTTTGCTATACTAGCGCAACATAACCTTAAAATTATTTAAAACAGCGCTCTGTACCACTAAACCACATCCTCAGAGCGCTATTCATATTGATGGGAGAAAAAGATGAGTAAAGCCGCCTATTTATTAGCGATTCCGGTCATAGTTGCTGCCGCTTGGGGCGGAACGACTTGGTATGTTGGTAGCCAAACCAAAACCCTTATGGAAGACAGTATTAAGCAACAAAATGAACTGAGCGGCGTACATGGCGTACAAACCTCTATTGTAAGCTTTGATCAAGGTTTATTAGGTTCTAAAGCCCTACTGAAAGTGACTTTTACTCAACCACCGCTGAGTGAAGTGGTTAAAGAATTAAAATTTAATGCGGATATTAAAAATGGTCCTGTCT